>NZ_SWAW01000070.1:0-897 GCF_005096345.1 Guyparkeria sp. SB14A
GGTGTTTCCAAGATCGACGGCGTGGTGGCGTTGATTATGGCGACCTCTCCATGCAAGCGGGGGTGTTTCCGTCTCGAGGGAGGCAAACGGGATGCCGAAGTGGACCTCCCCGCGTGAGCGGGGGTGTTTCCGTGCTCGACGCCAGCGCCACCAGCCCCAGCCGGTCCTCCCCGCGAGAGCGGGGGTGTTTCCGGATTCAAGGCATGGTGGCAGCGCCTACAGCGGTCCTCCCCGCAAGAGCGGGGGTGTTTCCAAGGCGAACCCGCACAATGGGTACAACAAACTGACTTCCTCGCGCGAGCGGGGGTGTTTCCTTCACCGATCTGACGATCACCCGCCCGGATCCGTCCTCCCCGCGCGAGCGGGGGTGTTTCCGCCATCGACAACCGCCGGCGCCTGGAAGCGGACCCTTCCCCGCGGGAGCGGGGGTGTTTCCGTGCCGGCGCGGATGATGGTCGCGGTGATCCGGCCCTCCCCGCGCGAGCGGGGGTGTTTCCGAGACGCAGCGCAGCGCCGCGGCGAATGCCCGGTCCTCCCCGCGCGAGCCGGGGTGTTTCCTGCGCGATCGACTCGCCCGCGAGACCGAGGACGTCCTCCCCGCGCGAGCGGGAGTGTTTCCCTCACAGCCACGACCGACCCGACGGTAAACGAGTCCTCCCCGCGCGAGCGGGGGTGTTTCCATCAAGGCGACGAAGACGCGCCGGTCCACGCGGTCCTCCCCGCGCGAGCGGGGGTGTTTCCATGGCCGGGTCATACGGGTGCCAGGTGGTGTAGTCCTCCCCGCGCGAGCGGGGGTGTTTCCCCGTGACGTAACCCGTGACACCCCGTGCCATAGTCCTCCCCGCGCGAGCGGGGGTGTTTCCCCGTATGCCGAGGCGGACCTGTTCGACATCCAGT
>NZ_SWAW01000071.1:0-822 GCF_005096345.1 Guyparkeria sp. SB14A
GGCTGCCCTCGCTGGTGGCCGCGGACCGGCCCAGCGGCACCCGGCTGTCGGGCGATCAGCTCTCGCGGCGCTTCGGCGACGGGCTGGATTTCGAGCAGATGCGCCTCTACCAGCCCGGCGAACCGGCGGCGCGCATCGACTGGCGCACCTCGGCGCGGCTCGTCGAGCCGGTGGTGCGCGTGCACCGCGAGCCGGCACAGCGTCAGGCTCACCTGATCATCGACGGCGGGTCGGCGATGCGGTTCGGCACCCGTCGCCGGCTCAAGCTCACGCAGGCGTTGCTCGCCGCCCATGCCTTCGCGGCCGGGGCGTTGCGGCAGAACCTCGCCGTGGACGTTCACGCCATCGGCGAGTCGCTCTGTCCCGGCGCGCACGCCGCCGGGCCGGTGACTTTCCGGGCGAGCATCCTGCAACGTCTCGCTGAACTGGCCGAGGCTGCCGGGGCAAGCGACCGGAATGTCGCCGCGGTCGACTGGGCCGGGTTGCGCCAGCGACTTGCCCAGCGGCTGCCGATCGGTTCGGTGATCGTGGTGCTCTCCGATTGCCTGGCGGATACCGGTCCGGGACGGGCGATCGACTGGGCGCCGCTGGCCGCGAATCATCACCTGATCGTCGTCTCGGTCAGCGACCGGGTCGAACTGGCCATGCCCGACATGGGCCTGGCCGCGTTCCAGTCCGGCAGCGGCCTGCGTTGGCTGGACACGGGCAACCGACGCTGGCGCGATCGCTTCGCCCAGAACCAGCGCGCCGCCCTGGCCGATTGGCGCGAGGCGGCCGAGTCGCTGGGCGCCGCCTTCCTGCCGCTGGCGGCCGACGCCGAGC
>NZ_SWAW01000072.1:0-647 GCF_005096345.1 Guyparkeria sp. SB14A
GACGATCCGGAGCTGCTCGAGCTGGTCGAGATGGAAGTCCGTGACCTCCTCTCCCAGTACGACTTCCCGGGCGACGACACCCCGATCATCACCGGTTCGGCCCTCAAGGCGCTGGAAGGTGACACCTCCGAGATCGGTGCCCCGGCCATCGTCAAGCTGGTCGAGGCCATGGACGACTACATCCCCGAGCCGGAGCGTGCCATCGACGGTGCGTTCATCATGCCGGTCGAGGACGTGTTCTCCATCTCCGGTCGCGGCACCGTGGTCACCGGTCGCGTCGAGCGCGGCATCGTCAAGGTCGGCGAAGAGATCGAGATCGTCGGTCTGAAGGACACCATCAAGACCACCGTTACCGGTGTCGAGATGTTCCGCAAGCTGCTCGACCAGGGTCAGGCGGGCGACAACATCGGCGTTCTGCTGCGCGGCACCAAGCGCGACGAAGTCGAGCGTGGTCAGGTACTCTGCAAGCCGGGCACCATCAAGCCGCACACCCAGTTCGAGGCCGAGGTCTACGTACTGTCGAAGGAAGAGGGTGGTCGTCACACCCCGTTCTTCAACGGCTACCGCCCGCAGTTCTACTTCCGCACCACCGACGTGACTGGCGCTTGCGAGCTGCCGGAAGGCACCGAGATGGTCATGCCGGGTGA
>NZ_SWAW01000073.1:0-396 GCF_005096345.1 Guyparkeria sp. SB14A
ACCATGTCGGCCTTGTTCAGGAACACGACGATGAACGGGACGCCTACCTGACGCGAGAGCAGGATGTGCTCACGGGTCTGCGGCATCGGGCCGTCGGCGGCGGAAACCACCAGGATCGCGCCGTCCATCTGGGCGGCACCGGTGATCATGTTCTTGACGTAGTCGGCGTGACCCGGGCAGTCGACGTGGGCGTAGTGACGCTTGTCGGACTCGTACTCGACGTGAGAGGTCGAGATCGTGATGCCACGCGCCTTCTCTTCCGGCGCCTTGTCGATCTGGTCGAACGCCATGCCCTGGCCACCGTAGGTGGAGGACATCACGTGCGTGATCGCCGCGGTCAGCGTGGTCTTGCCGTGGTCTACGTGACCGATCGTGCCGACGTTTACGTGCGGCTTG
>NZ_SWAW01000074.1:0-274 GCF_005096345.1 Guyparkeria sp. SB14A
GTTGTTCTCTTTCCAAGGACAACAACGCAGCAGATGCCCGGCTCAAGGCGCGCCCGCCGGGGCTGGGCGAGTCGCCCGTGCTCCGTGTTGCGATGTCTTGACGTGGCCACCGGCACGCCGGCGACATCGCGCCTTGATCACGAACGGCTCGCCAAGCCAGAGTGGCATGGCATTCGTGCAGAGTTTCCCTGCTTTCAAGGTCAGGCGTAGCGAGTCGGGTCAGTCACGCCGGCATCGCGGAAACCCTGCTGGCGATAATGGCAGGAGTCGCATC
>NZ_SWAW01000075.1:0-265 GCF_005096345.1 Guyparkeria sp. SB14A
GGTGTACTGGCTGTTCCGGCTGCTCACCGGCAAGGAGGGCATGGGCTTCGGCGACTTCAAGCTGCTCGCCGCCCTGGGGGCCTGGCTGGGCTGGCAGCTGTTGCCGCTGGTGATCCTGCTCTCGGCCTGGCCGGGAGCCTGATCGGCATGGCGATGATCGTGGCCCTGCGCCACGACCGCCGCATCCCCATCCCCTTCGGCCCGTATCTTGCCCTCGCCGGGCTGGTCGCCCTGTATCTCGGCGAGCCGATCATGGCGGCCTACC
>NZ_SWAW01000076.1:0-255 GCF_005096345.1 Guyparkeria sp. SB14A
TGGACGGCGCGATCCTGGTGGTTTCCGCCGCCGACGGCCCGATGCCGCAGACCCGTGAGCACATCCTGCTCTCGCGTCAGGTAGGCGTCCCGTTCATCGTCGTGTTCCTGAACAAGGCCGACATGGTCGACGATCCGGAGCTGCTCGAGCTGGTCGAGATGGAAGTCCGTGACCTCCTCTCCCAGTACGACTTCCCGGGCGACGACACCCCGATCATCACCGGTTCGGCCCTCAAGGCGCTGGAAGGTGACACCT
>NZ_SWAW01000077.1:0-255 GCF_005096345.1 Guyparkeria sp. SB14A
AGGTGTCACCTTCCAGCGCCTTGAGGGCCGAACCGGTGATGATCGGGGTGTCGTCGCCCGGGAAGTCGTACTGGGAGAGGAGGTCACGGACTTCCATCTCGACCAGCTCGAGCAGCTCCGGATCGTCAACCATGTCGGCCTTGTTCAGGAACACGACGATGAACGGGACGCCTACCTGACGCGAGAGCAGGATGTGCTCACGGGTCTGCGGCATCGGGCCGTCGGCGGCGGAAACCACCAGGATCGCGCCGTCCA
>NZ_SWAW01000078.1:0-255 GCF_005096345.1 Guyparkeria sp. SB14A
GAGGGATTCGAACCCCCGACCACCTGGTCCCAAACCAGGTGCGCTACCAGACTGCGCTACACTCCGTTCGCCGTCATCGCGCAAACGCGCCTCGTCCGCCGGAGCGGTTTCGGCCCGTGCCGGTGACGAAGGTGCGCCATGATAGGCATCGACCGGGGCCAAGTCAATTGCCCCCGGGAAGCTCCGAACCGATCTCCCCGGATCGGCGGTCAGTGACGCCCCGCGCGGATCAGGCCGCCCAGGCCGCGATCCTCC
>NZ_SWAW01000079.1:0-255 GCF_005096345.1 Guyparkeria sp. SB14A
CGAGGGACGGCAACGCCGAGTGCGGGCAAACCCGCGAGCCCCATCCGGGCGGGCCTCCAAGGGCCCATCTGCGGCGTTGCAGCCCTTGTAAAGGGCGACGGCCCTTCACGGCGGACTGCGCCTTGCACCTGGGCCCTTGGAGGTCCCGCAGAGACGTCATCGAATCGTGCAGAGTTTCCTTAATCATTCTCATCCACGTGGATTGCCTGCCGTGACTGCCATCAACCCCGTCGACGAACGTACCGAACTGCTGAT
>NZ_SWAW01000007.1:0-89828 GCF_005096345.1 Guyparkeria sp. SB14A
GACGCTCGATGTCGCGTGCGGCGACCAGCTCGGCGGCGATCGAGACCGCGATCTCGGCCGGGGTATGCGAGCCGATATCGAGACCGGCCGGGGCACGCAGCCGACTCGTGTCCACGCCCAGCGAGGCGAGCCGGTCGCGGCGCGCCCGGCTGGTGCCCGCCCCGCCCATCGCCGCGACGTAGAACGCCGGCGACTCGAGCGCGTCGATCAGGGCCAGGTCGTCGAGCCGGGGGTCGTGGGCCACCGCGACCACCGCCGTGCGGCCATCCAGACTGCGGGTGGCGAAGAATCGCTCCGGGGCCTCGCGGTGCAGCGGCACGCCGGCGACATGCCAGCCGATCTCGGGGCGCGGATCGCAGACGTCGACCTCGAATCCAAGCGCCCGCCCCTGCCAGGCCAGCGCCTCGGCGACCGGACCGGTGCCGATGATCGCCAACCGCCAGGCCGGGCCGAACGGCACGGCGAGCCGGCCGCCACGGCACACGGGGAATTCGGGCACGACGCCCTCGACCGGATGAAACGTCACCGCGCCGCTGGTCAGGTCGACCTCGCGCCAGACCGCCTCGCGACGCGACACGGCGGCCAGTGCCGGGCGCAGGTCGGCCGCCCGGCGCGGCCACTCGACCAGCAACGACAGGGTCCCGCCACAGGGCAGGCCCGGGTGGGTCGTGCCGTCGAAACGCCGCTCGATCGGCACGCCGAGCCGGGACGCCTCGGGGCGCCCCGCGAGCCAGTCGAGCAGCTCGTCCTCGACGCAACCGCCGGAGACCGAGCCGGCCTGCCTAGGGATTCCCTCGGGGCTCGGGCCGGCCGGATCGACGATCACCCAGAGCGAACCGGGCCGGCGCGGGGCCGACCCGTAGGTCTCGAGCACCGTGACCAGCGCCACCTCGTGGCCGGCCTCGAGGGCCTCGACCGCCAGATTCAGGGCCGCCTGACGATCGGTGGCCGGGGACGCGTTCACGCCTCCCCGTCCAGCTCGATCGGCAGCCGACGGATCGGCTTGCCGGTCAGGCTCACCAGCGCGTTGACCACGGCCGGTGCCAGCGGCGGCAGCCCCGGCTCGCCCACGCCGCCCGGCGGCTGGCCGGAGTCGACGATGCCGACCTCGACCTCGGGCATCTGATCCATGCTCACCGCCGGGTAGTCGTTGAAGTTCTGCTGCTGGACCCGGCCGTTCTTGATGGTGATCTTGCCGGACAGGGCCGCGGTCAGGCCGTAGGCGATCGAGGAATGCACCTGGCGCTCGACCCCGGCCGGGTTGACCGCGATGCCGCAATCCAGCGCGCACCAGACCTTGTGCACCCGGGGCTTGCCGTCCTCGATCGAGACCTCGGCGACCTGGGCGCAGTAACTGCCGAACGACTTGGCCAACGCCACGCCGCGGGCGCGCCCCTCGGGCACCTCGCCACCCCAATCGGCCATCTCGGCGGCCCGCTTGAGCACGCCGACGTGCCGGGAATCGTCCTTGAGCAGTTTCAGGCGGTACTCGACCGGGTCGATCTCGGCCCGCCGGGCGAGCTCGTCGAGGAACGACTCGACGATCCAGGCGTTCTGCGAATGGCCCACCGAGCGCCAGAAGCCGACCGGAATGCCCGGATCGACCTGGGCGTAGGACACGGCGATGTTCTCGATCCGGTAGGGATGGTCCGCGGCCCCTTCGACGGCGGCCGGATCGATGCCGTCCTTGACCATGCCCGGCGCAACGCGCGACCAGATCGACGGGCCGGCGATGCGATGCACCCAGGTCACCGGCAGGCCGTCGTCGTCGAGCGTGGCGGACAGCTCGTTGTAGGCGGCCGGGCGGTAGAAGTCGTGACGCACGTCGTCGGGACGCGTGTAGATCACCTTGACCGGACGACCGGCGCGCTTGGAGAGCTCGACCGCCTCGCGGACGAAGTCGGTCTCGAAACGACGGCCGAAACCGCCGCCGAGGAAGGTGGTGTGCACCGTGACCTTGGCGGGGTCGACGCCGGCCACCTCGGCGGCCACCTTCTGCACCGAGCCGGGCGCCTGGGTCGGCACCCACAGGGTCACGCCCTCGTCGGTGACCGAGGCGGTCGCGTTCATCGGTTCCATGGTGGTGTGGGCGAGATACGGCACGCGGTAGGTCGCCGAATGCGTGTTCTCGTCGCTGCCGAGCGCGTCGGCACCGCGCCCCTCGGTGCGCGCCGGCCGGGCATCGGCCTTGCCCCCCTCCTGGAACTGCTTGTCGATGGCCTCGTCATCCAGCTCGGCCAGCTCGCCCTCGTCCCACTCGATCGAGAGCTTCTTCCGGGCCTGGTCGGCACTCCACCAGTCGCCCGCCAGCACGGCGACGCCATGCTCGAGTTCGATCACCTGTTCGACGCCGCTGGCCTTCTTCGCCTCGGCGGCGTCCACCGATTTCAGCTTGCCGCCGAAGACCGGGCAGCGCTCGATGCTGGCCTGCAGCAGGCCGTCGGGACGGGCGTCGATGCCGAAGTCCGCCTGGCCACTGACCTTCTGCGGGGTATCCAGGCGCTTGGTCGGCTTGCCGATGATGCGGAAATCTTCGCGGTCCTTGGTGAAGACCTCTTCGGGCGGCTCGAGCTGGGCGGCATCGGCGACCAGGTCCTTGTACTCGACCTGGCGGCCGGTGGCGGTGTGCACCACCACGCCCGGCTCGGTGCGCAACTCGGAGAGCGGCACGCCCCAGCGGTTGGCCGCGGCCTGCATCAGCATCTCGCGGGTGGCCGCACCCACCTCGCGCAGCTTGGTGTAAAAGCCGCGCACGGTGGCACTGCCGCCGGTGACCTGGCTGCCCAGCGCCGGGTTGGCGTAGGCCTCGTCGGCCGGGGCGAATCGCGTGTCGAACTCGCCCCAGGGCAGGTCGAGTTCCTCGGCGATCATCATCGGGATCACCGTCATCGCCCCCTGACCCATCTCGGAGCCCGAGACGGTCAGCATCGTCCGGCCATCCGGGTGCATCTCGATCCAGGCGTTGGGCTCGAACACGCCGGCCGAGCCGGAGTTGCCGCCCTCGCCGTCGGCGGCCATGGCCGACTCGGGCGCACCGAGGCGGAAACCGACCAGCAACCCGCCACCGACCGCGGCGGAAACCTTCAGAAACTGTCTGCGGGTAGTCATGCCGACACCTCCTCGCCGTCACGGCCGGCCATCTTTGCCGCCGCGGCGTGCTTGATCGCCGCACGGATCTGGTTGTAGGTGCCGCAACGGCAGAGATTGCCCTTCATCGCCCGGTCGATGTCCTCGTCGGAGGGATCGGGGTTGTCGGCCAGCAGGGCCGCGGCCTGCATGATCTGGCCGGACTGGCAGTAGCCGCACTGCGGGGCATCCTCGGCCACCCAGGCCAGTTGCACCGGGTGATCGCCGGCCGAGGAAAGTCCCTCGATGGTGGTGATCTCCTTGCCGTCGGCCGAGGCCACCGGGGTGATGCAGGAGCGGGTCGCCTCGCCATCGACGTGGACTGTGCAGGCACCGCACAGCCCGGCACCACAGCCGAACTTGGTGCCGGTCAGGCCGACGTAGTCACGAATGGCCCACAGCAGGGGCATGTCATCGGCGACCTCGAGGGTCACGGGTCGCCCGTTGATGGTGAGTGTTGCCACGGCGGTTCTCCCACGGTATTGCGAGTTGGCTTGCAGAGTCGACGACGCCCCGGATGCCGGGGCGTCTCGCGCAGTGCCAAAAAGCGTAGACCGTGATGGCCGGGTCGCAATATGTTTTGCCAAACCGAGCGCAGCCGGCGGGGTGCCGTTATGGAAACCCTGAAGCGCGTTTCCTTATCGAGGGAGGATTAGCAGGGGTCGGTGATCAGGCCGTCGGCGATATGCAGGGTGCGGTCCATCCGCGCGGCGAGCTCCAGATCGTGGGTAACCAGGACGATGGCGCTGCCCATGGCCCGGTTGAGCTCGAGCATCGCCTCGAACACCGCCTCGGTGCTGCGGGT
This sequence comes from Guyparkeria sp. SB14A, assembly GCF_005096345.1. Taxonomy (NCBI): domain Bacteria; kingdom Pseudomonadati; phylum Pseudomonadota; class Gammaproteobacteria; order Chromatiales; family Thioalkalibacteraceae; genus Guyparkeria; species Guyparkeria sp. SB14A. The sequence continues at coordinate 3,932 of NZ_SWAW01000007.1, forward strand.
ATCCAGGTTGCCGGTGGGCTCGTCGGCCAGCACCACCTCCGGGCGGGTGACCAGCGCCCGGGCGATGGCGACGCGCTGGCGCTCGCCGCCCGAGAGCTCGCCGGGTCGATGGTCGAGCCGGTGCCCCAGCCCGACGCGCTCGAGCAGGGCGCGCGCCTTCGATTCGGCCGCCTCGCGCGGTTCGCGGCGGATGATCAACGGCATGGCGACGTTGGTCAGTGCCGAGAACTCCGGCAACAGGTGATGGGCCTGATAGACGAAGCCCAGGTGACGGTTGCGCAACAGGCCTCGACGACGTTCGCCCAGCGCCGAGAAACGCTGGCCGGCAAGCCAGACCTCGCCGCCGGTGGGCTGGTCGAGGCCGGCCAGCAACGAGAGCAGGCTCGACTTACCCGCCCCCGAGGCGCCGACGATCGCGACCCGCTCGCCGGCATGGATGGCCAGATCGATGCCGCGCAGCACCTCGACGTTGAGGCTGCCCTCGCGAAAGGTGCGGGTCAGCCCGGTCGCCTCGAGGACCGGGCGCGGCGTGCGGTTCGACTCACTCATATCTCAGCGTCTCGGTCATTCGTAGCGCAGCGCTTGGGCCGGTTGTACACGGGAGGCCCGCCATGCCGGGTAGAGCGTGGCGAGGAACGAAAGCGCGAAGGCCATCAGGCCGATCAGGCCCACGTCGCCCCAGTCGAGTCGCGAGGGCACCTCGCTGATGTAGTAGACGTCCGCGGGCATGAACTGGGTGCCGGCGAGGTTCTCGATCCAGGGCACGATCACGTCGATGTTCTCGGCGATGAGCACGCCCACGCCCACGCCCACCAGCGTGCCGATCAGGCCGATCACCACGCCGGTGATGATGAAGATCATCATGATCGACCCGGGACTGGCGCCGAGCGTGCGCAGGATGGCGATGTCGCCCTGCTTGTCGGTGACCAGCATCACCAGCGTCGAGACGATATTGAACGCCGCCACCGCCACGATCAGCGACAGGATGATGAACATCACCGTGCGCTCGATCTGGATGGCGCGGAAGAAGTTGGCGTTCGACTGGGTCCAGTCCTGCGCCACGTACGGGTAGCCCAGCTGCTGGTTGAGGTCCCGCGCCACGGCCGGCGCAGTGAATATGTCGTCGAGCTTCAGGCGCAGCCCGGAGACGCCGTCGCCGGTGCGGAACAGGGCCTGGGCGTCGGCCAGGTGGATCATGGCCGTGCCGCGGTCGTACTCGTACATGCCCACCTCGAACAGGCCCACGACGGTAAAGCGCCGCTGGCGCAGCATGCCGCCGACCGGCGTGACGGCGACGTCGGCGCTGATCAGCATCAGCCGGTCGCCCACCTCGACGCCCAGCGAGCGGGCCAGCGCCGAGCCCAGCACGATGCCGAACTCGCCGGCCTCCAGTGCGGCGAGCTCGCCTTCCTTGATGTGCGCGCCGATGTCGGTGACCGGGGCCTCGCGTGCCGGGTCGATGCCGCGGATGATCGCCCCGGAGACCTCCGAGGCGGCCGAGAGCATGCCCTCCGCCTGCACGTAGGGCGCGACCGCCTGTACCGACGGATGGCGCTCGATTCTCTCGGCGACTGACGGCCAGTCACCCAGCGCCTCGCCACGCTCGCTGACGGTGACGTGCGCGGTCATGCCGAGGATGCGCTCGCGCAGCTCGTCCTGAAAGCCGTTCATCACCGAGATCACCACGATCAGGGCGGTCACGCCGAGGGTGATGCCGATGATCGAGGTGGCCGAGATGAACGACACGAAGCGATTGCGTCGTTTGGCGCGCGTGTAGCGCAGCCCGATCATCCATTCGAATGTCTGCCGCATGCAGACCCCTGATGTGCTGTGGGTGGATATACGTCAAACGGCCGACCGTGATCGGCCCGGCACGGCCATCCCGGCCACGGGCCATTTCGACCACGAAACCGCCGATTGGTGCCCAGGTGCCGGAACCAGAGTCTAACCCGCGCCGCCGGTCATCCCGCTTGCAGCCAACGGCGGCCTGGCGCAGACTAGCGGCAATCGCACCGCGCGGGCCGCCGGAGCCACGCCCGGCAGGCCTGGGGCCCTCCGAGCCACTCGGCGCGACAGCAGATCATTCAGGGAACGAGTCATCAATGCAAGACAAGGAGCCGACCATGACCCCGCTGACGCAACTCGCCCGGCCGCTGGCCGTCGCCCTGCTGGCGATCGCCGGCATCCTGGCCGCCGGCCCGACCCTCGCCCAGAGCGACGGCGAGTCGGCCTCGGTCCACGGCCTGACCCAGGAGCAGGTCATCGCGCGTTTCGGCGAGCCGGAGCGTCGCCACGCCCCCGTACCCGCCACCGGCGAGCATCCCACGCCGCCGATCACGCGCTGGGACTACGCCGACTTCAGCATCTTCTTCGAAAAGCGCATCGCGCTGCATCGCGTCGAACACGGGAAATTCCCGCCGCAGTGACTACACTCGCGGGACGGTACTCGATACCCCGTTAACCCGTTCAACCGGAGGATGCAGAGATGACCGCCAACGTGGGAATGATCGACAAGTGGTTGCGCATCGTGGTCGGCGTCGCGCTGATCGCCCTGGCGCTGTTCGACGTGATCGGCTGGTGGGGCTATATCGGCATCATTCCGCTGGCCACCGGCGTGATCAACTTCTGCCCGGTCTACAAGCTGATCGGCATGAACACGCGCGGCGCCGGCCAGGGCAAGTCCGGAGACGGCCCCGCCTGACCACCCGCCCACGGCGCGGTCAAGCCGCGGCGCGGGAACCTCGAGCTACATCGAGGATCTCAGAAAAACCGATTCGGGAAACCGTCCCGGTAAAACGGATCTGCTTGCGCCCCGCTCCCCCGGCCTGCCCGGGTGGTCCGGGGCGTTCCCATGTCTGCTCACCCCGACGCTGACCATGGCCCCCATCGCACGCCCCGCACATCACTGGCGATTCGGACTGCTGCTCCTGCTGGCTGCGGCCGGCACCCCGTTGGCGGCGCCCACCGTGGCGACCGAGCACGAATTGCCGGCGGGCATCGACGAGGCATCCGGCCTGACGCTGTCCGTCCAGCACGAGCGCCTGCTCTGGACGCACAACGACAACATCAACGACCCCGGCTCCAGCGAGCGCGTCACCCCGCGGGTGCACGGCATCGACCCCGAGGGGCGTCAACGCCTGAGCCTGGAACTCGAGGGACTGGTACAGCGCGACTGGGAGGCGATCGAGAGCATCCGTCTCGACGACTCGAGCAGCCTGGTCGTCGCCGACACCGGCGACAACCGCGACAGCTGGCCCGATTACGTGCTGTGGTTCGTCGACGAGCCGGCCGAGCTGCCGCCCTCGGCACAGGAGCAACGCACCACGCCCAGTCACCTGCTGCGCTTTCGCTACCCCGACGGCTCGGCGGACACCGAGGCCATGGTGGTCGACCGCCGGGGCGGCCAGATCCTGTTGCTCACCAAGCGAGAGGACCCGCCGCGGCTGTTTTCCCTGCCGCTGGCGGCCCGTCAGCCGTTCGCCGAGGAGGGCAGCCCGCGCCAGCGACTCGAGCGCGCCACGGTGCACGAGGCCCGCCTGATCGGCCCGATGGGTGGTCTGGTGCCCACCGATCCGATCAACTGGCTGCTCTCGCCATTGACCGGCCGCCAGACCAGCCTGCCCACCGGGATGACCCTCTCGTCCGACAACCGCCTGCTGGCCGTACTGACCTACTCCTCGCTGTACTTCTTCCGCCGCGACGTGGGCGAGCGTTGGGCCGAGGCGATTCGCCGCCCGGTCGCCTCGCGCTCGCTGCCGCGCATCGACCAGTGGGAGGGCATTGCCTTCGACCGGGAGGCCCGATCATTGACCATCGTGCGCGAAGGCACCGGCGCGGGCACCCTGCTCCACCTGGAGGTGCCCGAGGCGGCTCGGGTGGCGGCCACCCCGCGCTCAGCCGACGCGCGGGGACGTGACTGAATGCCGATCCGAGGGAGGCGACCATGACAGACACCATCCGACGACACGTGCACGTGAGTGGACGCGTGCAGGGCGTGTTCTTCCGCGACTTCACCCGCCAGCAGGCCGAGGCGCTGGGCGTGGCCGGCTGGGTGCGCAATCTCGACGACGGCCGGGTCGAAGCGGTCCTGGAAGGCGACGCGGACGTGATATCGACCATGCTGGAGAGGCTGCGCGACGGCCCCAGGCACGCGCGGGTGACCGACCTCGCGGTACGCGAGGAACCGGTCGAGGGCCTCACGAGCTTTGCCGTGACCGGCTGACGAGCCGCGTTGTTCAGCCGGCGAGACGCGCCCCGGCGAGCATCAGCTGGTAGACACCAAAGGCGACCACCATGCCGCCGGCGACCCGACGCACCCATGGCCGACGCACGAATGCCGACAACTGCCCGGCGAACGCCCCCATCGCCAGCAGGTTCGGCAAGGTCCCCAATCCGAACCCGAGCATGAGCAGCGCCCCCTGTAACGGTCCGCCCGCCGACAGCGCCCAGATCAGCACGCTGTAAACCAGCCCGCAGGGCAGCCACCCCCAGACCAGCCCCAGCCCGAAGGCCTGACCGGGCGATCTCACCGGCATCAATCGCCGGCCGACCGGCTCGATGTAGCGCCACAGGCGCGAGCCGAACCGCTCGATCCGCGTCAACCCGAACCACCAGCCGCCGACGTACAGCCCCATCATCACCATGAACAGCCCGGCAATCGCCAGCAGCACCAGCTGCGCCTGCTGCATCGGCACCAGCGACAGTCCCAGCAGTCCGACCGTCCCGGCAATCGCCCCGGCCACCGTGTAGGAGGTGATCCGGGCGAGGTTGTAGGCGAGCAGGTAAGGAAACAGCCGCGAGGCCCGCTCGCGCGTCTCGGCGGGCAGGCCGAAGGTCAGCGCCCCCACGATCCCGCCACACATGCCGACGCAGTGCACGCCGCCGAAAAACCCGACGGCCAGGGCGGCGAAGAAGCTGACGTTTTCCGGCATGGAGCAACCTCTGCGTGAGTGCGTGTGCGGCCCGGCCATCAAGCGGCTTTTGGTGACCGCACGAGACGTGGCGATACGGGACGTGACAATCCAACCCACGGCATCTCGTACAATGGGTCGGATGAGTCATCCCGTCGACAGCGCCGATCCGGCGAGCATTCTCGCGTATATCAACGCCAATCGCGATCACCTGGCCCTGCGTCATCTGCCACAGATCGACCGGCAGCTGCGCCGGCTGGAGGAGGGCACGCCCGACGAGGCCGCCCTGCACCGCCTGCTCGATCGCGTGACGGCCGCCGCCGACGAGGTCGCCGCGCGCGAGGCGCTCGCGATCGACATCGCCTACCCCGAGAGTCTGCCGGTCTCCGGGGCGCGCGAGGCGATCCTGGCGGCCATCCAGTCTCACCCGGTCACCATCATTGCCGGCGAGACCGGCTCGGGCAAGACCACCCAGATCCCCAAGATGCTGCTCGAACTGGGCTACGGCCGCCGCGGGCTGATCGGCCACACCCAGCCACGGCGGATCGCGGCGCGCAACGTCGCCCGGCGGCTGGCCGAGGAGCTCGACGAGGGGCCGCACGGGGGCGACGGGCGCACGGCGGTCGGCTACAAGGTGCGCTTCTCCGACCAGACGCGACCGGACTCGCGCGTCGCGGTGATGACCGACGGCCTCCTGCTCGCCGAGTTGCAGCACGACCGCGACCTGCTGCGCTACGACGCGCTCATCATCGACGAGGCCCACGAGCGCAGCCTCAACATCGACTTCCTGCTGGGCGTGATGAAGCGCCTGCTCGCGCGCCGGCCGGACTTCCGACTGATCATCACCTCGGCGACCATCGATCCCGAGCGCTTCGCCGAGCATTTTGCCGACGGGGAAAACGGCCGCCCGCCGATCATCTCGGTGAGCGGGCGCGGCTACCCCGTGGAGGTGCGCTACCGCCCGCCCGAGGCCGACCGCGACGAGGAGCTGGGTTCCACCATTGCCCGCGGCGTGATGCACGCGGTCGACGAGCTGGTCCACGAGGGCCCCGGCGACATCCTGGTGTTCCTGCCCGGCGAACGCGAGATCCGCGAGACCGAGCGTCAGCTCTCGCGTCACGGTCTCAGGAACACCGAGATCCTGCCCTTGTACGCGCGCCTGTCGGCCGCCGACCAGCAGCGGGTGTTCGCCCCGCACGCCGGACGACGCATCGTGCTGTCGACCAACGTCGCCGAGACCTCGCTGACCGTGCCGGGCATCCACTACGTGATCGACTCGGGGGTGGCGCGCATCAGCCGCTACCACCCGCGGGCACGCCTGCAGAAGCTTGGCATCGAACCGATCTCGCAGGCCTCGGCCAACCAGCGCGCCGGGCGCTGCGGCCGGATCGCCCCGGGCGTGTGCATCCGCCTGTTCGAGGAAGAGGACTTCGAGTCGCGCCCGGCCTTCACCGATCCCGAGATCCTGCGGAGCAACCTCGCCTCGGTGCTGTTGCAGCTCGATTCGTTGAAGCTGGGCCGGGCCGAGGAGTTTCCGTTCATCGAACCGCCGGAGCCCCGCCAGCTGGCCTCGGCGCGCAAGCACCTGTTCGAGCTGCGCGCGCTCGACGAGCAGGGCCGACTGACCGACATCGGTCGCCGCCTGTCGCGCCTGCCGATCGACCCGACCCTGGGCCGGATGATCGTGGCGGCCCGCGAGCACGGCGACCGGGCCACCGAGGACATGCTGGTGGTCGCCGCCTTCCTCGCCATCCAGGACCCGCGCGAGCGCCCGTCCGAGGCGCGGGGCGCGGCCGATGCCGCCCACCGCGAATTCGCCCTGGCCGATTCGGACTTCGCCAGTGCCCTGGCGCTCTGGTCGGCCTGGCACGAGGTGCGCCGCCACAAGAGCCGCCGCCAGGCACGCCAGTGGGCTTCTCTGCGCTACCTCAACGCCAACCGCCTGACCGAGTGGCACGATCTGGTCGGCCAGCTACGCGGCTCGGTCGACGAGATGTTCCGCATCCGCCTGCCGGAGTTCGAGCCGATCGTGATGCCCGACAAGCCCGAGGAGGGCGAGAAGCAGAAGATTCCCGGCGCGCTGGCCGGGCGCATCGAGCAGCTGCACCAGGCGGCGCTCGCCGGGCTGCTCGATCACGTCGGGATGCGTGACCCGGCTCCCCCGAAGAGCTACCAGCAGGCCGCCGGCGATCACCGTGGCAAGAAACGCCGCGCGCCGACGGTGTACCTCGGCGCGCACAACCGCCGCTTCTACCTGTTCCCCGGCTCGGTGACCGTCAAGGCGCAACCCAAGTGGATGATGGCCGCCGAGATCGTCGAGACCTCGCGGGTGTTCGCCCGCATGAACGCGCCGATCAACCCGCGCTGGCTCGAACCGATGGCGAGCCACCTGATCACCCGCGAGCACAACGAACCCACCTGGGATGCCAAATCCGGCCGGGTGACGGCCTTCGAGACCGTGCGCCTGTTCGGCCTGCCGATCGTCACCAAGCGACGCGTCGACTTCGGCGCGATCGACCCGGTCGCCGCGCGCGACGTCTTCATCCGCCGGGCGCTGGTGGAGGGGGATTTCGAATCCGCGCAACCGTTCTGGCAACACAACCAGGCACTGATCGAGGAGATCCGCACGCTCGAGGCCAAGCTGCGCCGCCCGGCCTTCCTGGTCGACGACCAGGCGCTCTACGACTTCTACCAGGCCCGCATCCCGGCCGAGGTCACCGACGCCCGCAAGCTCAATCACTGGATCAAGGACGACCGCGCCGCGGCCGCACAACTGGAACTGACCCGCGACGATCTGCTGGCCACCGAGCCCGACGACCGCCGCCTGTCCGAGCTGCCCGATCACTGGCAGGCGGGCCGCTATCGCCTCAAGCTCTCGTATCACTTCGTCCCCGGCGAGCCGGACGACGGCGTGAGCCTGCACGTGCCGCTCGGCCTGCTCAACCGCATCGACATCCCGCCGACCACGCACCTGGTGCCGGGCCTGCGGCGCGAGAAGATCGAGGCGATGATCCGGGCGCTGCCCAAAGCCGAACGTCGCCATTTCGTGCCGGCCCCGAGCTTTGCCGAGGCGGTCGAGGAACGCATCACCGATACCGACATCTCGCTTGCGCAGGCCGTGGCCGACGAGCTGCGCCGCATGACCGGCCACGAGGTCGACCCCGCGCTGCTCGACGAGCAGAAGCTGCCCGAGCACCTGCGCATGCGCTTCGTGGCCGTCGACGAGGACGGCGAGCCGGTCGACGCCGACCGCGACCTCAATGCCCTGCGCGGCCGGCAGGCGCAACGCGCGCAGGAGGCGTTCAACCAGCGCAGCAAGCATCGCCTCGAGGATCACCAGGCGACCGAATGGGATTTCGACGAGCTGCCGGAGACCCTCACCATCGAGAGCGCCGGGGCGCAGGTGGAGGCCCACCCGGCGTTGGTGGATCGCGGCGATCACGTCGCGATCGAGCTGATCGACCACCCCGAGCGCGCGCGGCTGGTGCACGAGGCCGGCGTGGTCCGGCTGATGCTGCTGAATCGCGCCCAGATGGTCCGCCAGGCCGAGTCCGACCTGCGCGGTGATCGCACGCTCGATACCGTGCGCCTGCACTACAGCCGGCTGAAGTCGCCGCGGCCGATCCCGATCGAGGGCATGCAGCCACCCCGGCGGGCCGATCGCGCCTTCGACCAGGAACTGCTCTTCCGCGCGGCCTGGGAACTGGCGGTCGTCGGCGAGCTGCCAGTGCGCGACCCGGACACCTTCCGCCAGCGCCTGGCCCGACTGGATGGCGAGCTGCCGCAACGGGCGATGGCACTGGCCCAGCAGATACGCACGATCCTCGAGCAGCAGCACCGCCTGCGTCGCCAGCTGGGCGGGCGGCTGCCGCTGTCGGTGATCGAGGCGGCCAAGGAGATCGGCGACCAGATCGACCTGCTGGTCCACCCCGGCCTGATCTGGCTGGCGAGCAGCGAGCGGCTTGCCGCCCTGCCGCGTTATCTCGAGGGCGCCGAAAAGCGCCTGGAGAAGACCGAGCGCCAGCCCGAGCGCGACCGGATGCTGCGCGTGCCGTTCGCGCCGCTGGCCGAGCAGGTGAGAACCCGGCTGATCAAGGGCACCCCGGGCCTGGTCGACTGGCAGCGGCGCGAGGCGCTGCTCGACCTGCTCGAGGGTCACCGCTTGGCGGTCTTTGCCCAGGAACTGGCGGGCAAGGGCGCGCCCAAGGCCAAGGACGTGGAAACCGCACTGCAGGCGCAGTGAAACGCGAAACCGGCCGCGCGGCGACTGGTCTATAAAGACTGGTGTGGAGTTAGCCGGGAGTGGCGAGAATGCGCGAGACGAGGCACAAACGACGGCTGGCCGTCACATTCGGCGCCTTCGCTGCCCTCGTGGCAAGTGTCGCGAGCGTCGGGCAGGAAGGCGAGACGGTCTACAAGTGCATCCACTCGGATGGGCGGATCGTCTACTCCGACCAGCCCTGCACCGGCTCGGCCACCGGCGGAATGGACGGCCAGATGGAGGTGCAGACCATCACCGCCCCGCCGCCGGGCAGTGGCGGCGAGGCGGCCCGCGAGGGCATCAAGCGGATTGCCGAGGAATACGACCAACGCCAGGAGGCCGAGCGCAAGGCGCGCGAAGAGGCCGACCGGCGCGCACTCGAGCGCCGCCTGTCCAACCCCGAGGTGGTCGTGGTCGCCCCGTGGCGCGACGAACCCCGTTACATCCCCTATTACCCGCAGGGTAAGCATCTGCTGCCCTACGACCGCTACCGCGATCCCGCCCACGGTGGCATGCGCCTGGACGACGACGGTTTCTCGTTCTGGTACGACAGCGGCTACCCCTTCCCGCACCACCGGCCGCCGCCCCCTCATCGGCCACCCCATGACGATCGCCCACCACGCGATCCCTATTCCAGCGACGGCCGCCCGATCAAGGAGCCGGGTTACTCGGGACGCTACCCCGGTGGGTTCCCCGGCCTGCGCTGACCGACAAGCCCGGCGGAATCTGCGACAATCCCACGCCCATTCACTAGGGCAGGCCAGATCCGTCATGCAGGCGCATATCTTCAAGAGTCGCAAGAACCCCGACATGTACCTGTTCGTCCGCGAGGGGCAGGACATGGACGAACTCGATCGAATGGTGCGCGAGCGCCTGGGTGAACTCGAGTTCGTGATGGCGCTGGATCTCTCGGAGGACCGCGAGCTCGCGCGTACCGACACCGCCACCGTGCGCGACCACATCGAAAAGCTGGGCTTTCATCTGCAGATGCCGCCCACGGCCGAGAACTGGGCCCACTGGGACAACCTCAAGGCCGGCATCCGGGCGGGCCAGCCCAAGCCCGAATAACCTCGGCACGGGATAACGGCGAGGGTCCGGCCGTCCGCGTGGCGGGCACTCAGAGCGCGGCGATCTCGTGCAGCCGGTCGAAATCCAGCGGCAAGCCGTTGTGGGCCACGAACATCGGGTTGAGCAGCGACTCGCGGGTGTTGTAGCGCAGCGGACGACCGGAGAGATCGGTCAGCTTGCCGCCGGCGGCCTCCAACACGCACTGCGACGCGGCCGTGTCCCATTCCGAGGTCGGTCCCAGACGCGGGTAGAGATCCGCCTTGCCTTCGGCGACCAGGCAGGTCTTCAACGAACTGCCGCAACGCAGCACGCTCGCCTCGGCACCCGGGCGCGAGAACGTCTCGATCAGGTGCATTTCCCGCCGGCTGGCATGCGACCGCGACAGTGCCAGGGTGGGCGGATCGGCAGGCGTGCGCACCTGGATGGGGCCGGGCGCGTCGTGGTAGCGCCAGGCGCCCTGACCGCGGATCGCCGCGTACTCGAGCCCCACGGCCGGGGCGAGCACCACGCCCAGCACGGGGACACCGGCGTCGATCAGGGCGATGTTGACGGAGAATTCGCCGTTGCGCTTGACGAATTCGCGGGTACCGTCGAGCGGGTCGACCAGCCAGTAGCGCGACCATTCTCGCCGCTCGCGCCACGCCGGGGCGCGCCCCTCTTCCGTGATGATCGGCCAGCCATCGCCCAGGCCGGCCAGGCGCTCGGCGATCAGCTGATTGGCCACCAGGTCGGCCTCGGTGACCGGCGAGGCGTCCGCCTTGCGCTCGACCGAGAAATCCTGCTGGTAGACCCGCATGATGGCGTGGCCGGCGGCCTCCGCGATCGCACGCACCTCGTCGAGCAGGGCCTGGTCGACGCCGACCGGTTGTTGCCTATCCATCTCGTTCACGCGGCTCCTTCCCTTTGACGTTGCTGGCGGTACGCCCGCACCAGGAACATGGCGGCCAGCGAGCGGGCCTCGGAGCAGTCGCCCGAGGCGGCGAACTCGTCGAGCTCGGCCATCGGCAGGAAACTCACCTCGAGCGGCTCGGGCTCGTCCCCCGGCAAGCGGTCCGGATAGAGGGATTCGGCCAGCACCAGTTGCGTGCGCTGACCGGAATAGGTGGGCGCCATGGTCATTTCGTTGAGCCGGGTCAGACGGCGGGCCGCGAAGCCGGCCTCCTCCCTGAGTTCACGATTGGCGGCTTCCACCGCCGTCTCGCCCGCATCGATCCGCCCCTTGGGCAGGCCGAGCTCGTAACGCTCGGTGCCGCAGGCGTACTCGCGGATAAGAACGAACTCCTCGTCGGCCGTCAGTGCGGCGACGATCACCGCGCCATTGCTGCTGCCCTTGAGACGCTCGAACTGCACCTCGGTGCCATTGGCGAAGCGCAGATCCACGCCCTCCACGCGAAACAGGCGGGTTTCGGCCAGGGGACGGATCGCCTGAATGATGGGCGGGGCGTTCGAGGGCATGACTGACCTTGGTCTGGGTGAAAATTCGCGCCGGAATGCTGCGTTCATTGTAGCCGACTCGATCGACTTGCCCGACCCGGGGCACAGGGCAATCCGATTCATCTCGTCCATGAAAATAGCTCATGAGATGCCCTTGCCTTTACGCGAGCAATTGCAAACAATGCGCCCCGACGTCAGAGGTGGTGCCCCGATCACGCATTGCGGGCACTGAAACAGGGAAGCAGGTCCAATGCCTGCGCTGCCCCCGCAACGGTAGGTGGTGACGTCGGCATCACGTAGCCACTGGCCCAAGGGAAACCACCGGGCCGGGAAGGCGATGCCGGCCGGGGAGATCCCCTCGACCACGAGCCCGGAGACCGGCCTCTGATCGGCATTCCCGACCCGCGGTGGGCTGGTCGGTCACGTGAAACCGCATCCATGACGCACTTTTCCGCCGGGCGACTGTCGTCGCTCACCGCCGGGCTTACCGGCCTGACCTGTCTTTTTACCCTCGTCCCGTCACAGGCCGATGACCGGCTGGGACCGATCAACATCACCGCCGCCCGCGAGGCCCCGGCGATTGCCCCCGCGATGCCCGAGACCGTGATCACGCGCGAGGAGATCGAGCGCAGTCAGTCCCGTTCGTTGCAGGACCTGCTGGCTGGACGCGCCGGCCTGATCGTCAGCAACGAAGGCGGCCCCGGCAAGCTGTCGAGCGTGTCGATCTGGGGGCAGAGTGCCAACCGGACGGCGGTTTTTCTCGACGGCGTACGCATCGGCTCGGTATCCGCCGGTCAGTCGTATCTCGAGCACATCCCGTTGGAACAGATCGAGCGGATCGAGATCGTGCGAGGCCCGCGCTCCGGGCAATGGGGCGCGGATGCCGGCGGCGGGGTGATCCAGATCTTCACCCGCGAGGGCACCGCGGACGGGACTCATCTGTCCGGTGGCATCGGCGCCGGCTCCCGCGGTCAACGCGAGGCCGACGCCCATATCGGTGGTCGCCAGGGCGCGTTCGACTATGCGCTGGGCGTGGCCCACCGCGAAACCGATGGCTTCGATGCCTGCGAGAACGGCGGCCCATATACCCCGCCCTGTTACGCGGACGAGCCGGACGACGACGGCTACCAACGCGATTCGCTGCAACTGCAGGCCGGGTACCGGTTCGGCGAAGGGGGGCATGTGCGTGCCCATGTATTGGCCGCCTCCGCCGAGGTCGAATACGACGGCCCGACCAACAATAGCGAAATCGAGCAACGCACCATCGGCCTGTCGGCCTCCACCGGCCGGATCGGCTTCTGGCAGTTGCGCACCCGGGCCGGTCGGCATATCGACGACCAGGACTATTTCCGCGATCGGCAATTTGACTCGCGTTTCGACACGCAACGCGACACGCTCTCACTGGCAAACGACTTCTTTCTCGGGTCATCCACCACCCTGACACTCGGGGCGGACCAGACAGTCGACAAGCTATCGAGCACGACCGACTACGTCGAGGAAGCCCGGCGCAACCAGGGGCTGTTTGCTCAGCTCAACACGCGCCTTGGCGAACGCCTGGATGTCCAGGGCGCGCTGCGCCGTGATTTCAACGAGCAATTCGGCACCGCCAACACCGGATCGCTGGACCTTGCCTATCGACTCGACGATGCCTGGTCAGTGAGCGCGGGGCACGGCACCTCGTTCAACACGCCGTCCTTCAACCTGCTCTATTACCCGCCCTACTGCCTCGCACCCGGCCTTTGTTTCGCGACGGCAAACCCCGATCTCGAACCGGAGCGCACGCGCACCTCGCGCGTCGGCATCGCCTGGAGCCAGGGGCCGTGGCTCATCGAAACGACGGCCTTCCACTCATCGGCAGACGATCTGATCTCGAGCCCGCCGCCTAGCTACGTGCCGGAGAACGTCAGCGAGGCGACCATTCGCGGCGCGGAGCTCGTTGCTCGCTGGACCAACCAAACCTGGTCCGCTCACACGAGCCTCACCTACCTGTCGACCGAGAACGAGACCACGGGCGAGCCGTTGCCGAAGCAACCCCGTTGGAGCGGTCGCCTGGCCGTCGATCGCCAGCTGGGCGCCTTTTCGATCGGCACCACCCTGCGCGGGCGCAGTGGTTCGGAAAGCGACAACCGGGGCTACGTGGTGGCCGACCTGCGCGGCAGCTACCGTCTGGCGCCTGACTGGCGCATCGAGGCCCGCGTCGATAACGTGTTCGACCGGGACTACCAAATCGTCGACGGCTTTCATCAGGCGCCGCGCGGCGTGTTTGTGAGCCTGCGCTACGGCCGGTAACATAGCGCCTTCCCCGGCCTTTCAGGACGTCATCCGACCATGCCCCATCCCATCGACGAACGACTCTTCCCGGCCAGCCGGCTCGTCGCCATCGCGGCACTTGCCGTCATGGCCGTCTCGATGCTCGCCACGCGCTACCACCACTTCAGCTCGGCGCTGCACCTGGCGGACACCTCCTGGGCGGTCTTCTTCCTGGCGGGGTTGTGGTTCCGGCAGGTGCGCGTGCTGGGTGGATTGCTGGCACTGGCCGTCGTGATCGACCTGGGCAGCGTATGGCTGGATGGTGCGGCGATGGCCAGCTGCTTCTCTCCCGCCTACCCGGGCGTACTGGCCGCCTATGCCGCCCTCTGGGGCGTGGGGCGCCTGGTCGGCAAGCGAGCGACGACGGTGGCGACCCTCCCCGCCCAACTGGCGTGGATAGCCGGGGGGATCATCGTCGGCAGCGCGGTGGCCTTTGGCCTGTCCAACGTCACGTTCTACGCCTTCTCCGGCCAGTTCGGTGAAATGGCAGCCGTCGAGTACGCCACGCGCACGTTGCCCTACCTGGGCGGCTACCTGACCAGCGCCGCCACCTACAGCGCCATCGCGCTGGCGGGCATGGCGCTGATCAATACCCTCCGCGAGGGAGCTCGGGTGCGCCGCCACGGCTAAGCCCATGACCCACTGCGTCCGGAGAAGCAAAAACCCGGCACGCTAGCGTGCCGGGTTTTCTCGTTGCGGCGATCACGGGCAAGGCGGGATTAGTCGCCGGGCGGCTCCTCCGCGGCCTCCTCCTGACCGAGCCGCATCTGATCGATGCGTTCCTCGAGAACCCGGATATCGGGAATCGCGGTAAGACGTCCGCCAATCCGCACCACTTCGCGCCAGAGGGGGTTGTCCTGCGGACCGGCTGACTCGATCTGGCGACGCTCGACCTGCTCCGAGCGCGGCACGCCGGACAGCAGCAACGCGTAGTACGGCAGGGCCCGTTCGGGGTCCGTGCCGTACAGCACCGCACAGCGCACCCGCCGCCCAATGGTGGGCAGGGATTCGCCGTTCATCGCCTCCAGGCTGACCAGCGGCACGCGCTGGCCTCGCCAGTTGACCATGGTCGCCTCGCTGCGTCCGAGTCGGATGCTGCCTTCAGGCAGGGAGACGTCGGTGATCTCGGCGATCAACGAGTAGGGCACCAGCAGTTCGAGATCGATCAACTGCGTGGGCAGACGGACGGCACGGATTGCCGTCTCGTCGATGGGCCGTTCTTCTTGCTGTGCCATGGCTGCTTGCTGTCCTTCAGTCGGCATGCGCGTCACCCGCTTCCGGATTTCCCGGCTCCGCCTCGCTCGTGACCTCCTCACCCGCGACCGGGCGTGCCGGCAGCAGGCGCTCGATGGTGTCGATCAGGTCGAGCTCCGTGTACGGCTTGCCGAGATAGGCGGACACGCCGAGCGCCTCGGCGCGGGACCGGTGCTTCTGGCCGGTACGCGAGGAAATCATGATCACCGGCGTGTCGGCCGCCGCGCGGTCGTTGCGGATCGCGCCGAGCAGCTCGAAGCCGTCCATGCGCGGCATCTCGATATCGGTGAGCACCAGGTCCGGCAGACTGTCCTGCAGCAGGCCGAGGGCCTCGACACCATCACGGGCCAGCACGACATCGTAGTTGTTGCGCTCCAGTGTGCGCGCCGTGACCTTGCGCACGGTGAGCGAGTCGTCGACGACCAGCACGGCCGGGCGGGCTCGCACCGGCTTGACGGCGGCCTGCGCGCCCAGACGGCGCTGGTAGTCGCGACGCTGGAATTGCTGGACCAGCTCGAACAGCTCGAGGACCAGGATCACGTCACCGTCGTCGGCAATCGTGGCCCCGGAAAGCCCGGGAATCCGGCCCAGCTGCGGGCCCAGCGACTTGACGAACAACTGGATGCCGCCGAGCTGATGATCCACGTGCAGGGCGAAACGCCGCTCGCCCAGCTTGAAGAGCATGATCGGCCGGATGGCCGCGACGTCCTGTGCCGTCTCGGCCGGCGGCTGCCCCCAGAGGAGTTCGCCGAGGTAGTAGAGCGGGTAATGCTCCCCCTCGTACTCGATCTGCGGTTTCTCCTCGCGGTAGTGCTCGGCGAGCGCCACGCCGGTCATGCGCGTGACGGCCACCACGCCCTTGTAGGGGATCGCGTAGCGGTCGTCGCCGCTGGCGATCAGGATGCCGCGGGTCATCGCCTGGGTCAGCGGCAGGTTGAGGCGGATCTCGGTGTAACGGCCCTGTTCGGAGTCGACGTCGACGAAACCGCCGAGTTCTCGCGTGGCGCTCGCGACCACGTCCATCCCCACCCCGCGACCGGCGACCTGGGAGACATTGCCGGCGGTGGAAAAGCCCGGCAGGAAGATCAGCGAGCGGGCCTCTTCGTCGCTGACGTCGATATCGGCCGGGATCAGGCTGCGTTCGATCGCCTTGCGACGAATGGCATCCAGATCGAGCCCGCGCCCGTCGTCCCGCAGGCTCACCGTGATGTTGCCGCCGCCACTGTCGATATTGAGCAGCAGCTGGCCCACGGGCGGCTTGTGGTTGGCGCGACGCTCCTCGGGCGACTCGATGCCGTGGGCAATGGAATTGCGCAGCATATGCTCGAGCGACGGCAGCATGGCCATCAGGGTGACCCGGTCGACCTCGGCATCGCCGTTCTCGATCACCAGCTCGGCCTGGCGCCCCATCTCGTCGCCCACCTGGCGCACGATGCGGCGCAGGCGACCGGCAACGTCGTTGAATCGCACCAGGCGCATCGCGAGCACGCCGTCCTGCATCTTCCGACCCAGGCGCGACTGCTGCAGCAGCAGGAGCTGCGATTGTTCGGTGAGCGAGCTCAGGCTCTCCTCGATGTTGGCCACGTCGCCCAGCGATTCCATGATGCCGCGCGAGAGTTCCTGAACCTGGGTGAAGCGGTCGAATTCCAGCGGATCAAACTGCTCCTCGCTGATCCCGGCCTCTTCCATCAAGTCGGCCTTGATCTGCGTCTCGGTCTCGATCTCGAGCCGACGCAACTGACTGCGCAGGCGGGTGACGGTCTGCTGGAGCTCGAACAGCTGGCGCTCGAAGCCGTTGACCTGACGGTCGATGCGAGATTGCAGCAGCACCGACTCGCCGATCTGGTTAACCAGCGCATCGATGCTGCCGGCGGCAACGCGCACCTGCTCGTCGCGCCGCTCGGCCCCGCCCTCCTGAGCCGGGCCCGAACCGCCTCGGCCGGCGCGGAGGCAGGCGGCGTGCTCGGCGTGTCGGCGGGTGCCTCGGCAACCGCCTCGGCCGGCGCCGGCGATTCGGCCGATTCGTCCCGGCGGACCGGCTCGCTACCCTGGCTACGCTCGGCGAAGCGGCGCGCGCCATCCGGGTCGCGGATCCAGCCAATCAGTTCGCGTTGCTGGGGAATCGGCTGCTGGTTGCGCACGCGGTCGAGCAGCCCGGCGATCACGTCGTAACTGTGCTGGACCAGGGCAACCAGGGGCTCGTTGTCGGTTGATTCGTCGCGACGTGCCAGGTCAAGGCGACCCTCGAGGTGATGCGCGACATCGCCCAGGTTGAGCAGCCCGGCCATGCGCGCACCGCCCTTGAGGGTGTGCAGGTTGCGATGCAGCAGCCGGATCGATTCGAGGTCGTGCGGGTGCACCCGCCAGTGCGCCAGGTAGGCGTCGGCCTGCTCGAGCAGCTCGTCCGCCTCGTCGAGGAAGATCTGCAGGATGTCCTCGTCCTGCTCGGCCGGATCATCGTCGGGGCGATGCTCGATGTCGGCGTAGTCCTCGCCTTCGTCATCTTCCTCGGACTCGGCGGCCGTCTCGGGTGCCCCGTCGTCCGGCTCGGAGTCATCCGCCGCCTCGTCGGCGTCGGTGGCATCAGCGTCCCGATCGTCCGCGCTCACGTCCAGGGCGTCGCCCGACGCGCGCTCGGCGTCCTGGGCCTCGGCCGTGTCGTCGGCCGCCTCCGTCCCGTCCGGCGCCGCAACCTCGTCATCTTCGTCGCGGGCCTGATCGGCATCCGGCATCGATTCGGTCGCTTCCGCCTGACGGGAATCGCGTGCCTCGGCGCTTTCGGTGACCTCGCCGTAGTCGGCCAGCACCTGCTGGAGCTGGGCATCCAGGCGCTGCTCGAGATCCGTGGTGTCGGGTTGCTCGAGGCTGGGGTCGACCGCCCAGCGGCGCAGCGCCTCGATCGCGTCGGCCCCCTCGGCGAACAGGGCGAGGTCGTCGCCCCCAAGGCGCTCCTGATGCTCGGCGAGCACCCGCGTCCAGTCTTCGAGATAGCGGGCCAGGGCGGCAATGATGTCGACACCGGCGGTACGCGCCGAGCCAAGTGTGGTGTGCAGCAGACGCACCAGGTCGTTGTCGCAGGCCAGGCCGACGCCATGGTCGCGCGCGGCCTCGATCTCCCGATGCAACTCGTCGATGTAGCCACCGATCTCCTGGTCGAAGATCTCGCGCAGCACCGGGTCCTCGATCACCGGGGCGGGCGACTCGGCCTCGACCAGTTCGGTTGCTGCCTCGTCGGTTTCAACCTCGACGGCATCTGTCGATTCGGTCGCGCCCGACTCGACCGCCAACTCGGCACCGACCTCAACGGATGGGGCGGGCGTCTCGACGGATTCGCCCGCTTCAAGGCGTTCTGCCAGGCGCAGGGAATCGGACCAGTGCGACTCGGGCGTGGCTTGCCCCGCTTCGAGGTCGGGCAGGGCCGCTTGCATCAGGGCGACCGCGTTGGCCGCCCCCTGGCGCGTGGCATCGGTGTCGTCACGCTTGCCGTCGATCACCTGGTTGAGCAGGTTTTCCCAGCCCCAGGCCCAGGCACCGATGCTGTCCAACCCCACCATCCGGCCACTGCCCTTGATGGTGTGAAAACCGCGACGCAGGCTCACCAGTGCCTCGGCGTCCCGGGCGGCGAGCCAGGTCTTGGCGGCCTCGGCCATCTCGGGCACCGTCTCGGCCATTTCCTCGGCGAAGACCTCGCGCATCTCCGCCATCATCGGGTCGTCGTCCGACTCGGCGGCCGTCTCGGATTGGGTCGTGACCTCGGATTCACCCGCCGGGGATTCGGCACCGGTCTGTTGGGGCACCTCAGGGGCCTCGACGACCTCGTCGGGCAGGTCGACCCCCGCCTCGTCATCGGCCGCGGCCATGTCGGCGCGTAATTCGTCCTGGTCGTCGGCAAGACCGAAATCGAGCGCCGCCTCGAGTTCCGACGAGGATTCGGCTTCCGCCTCGTCGAAGCTCAGCGTCTCCGGTTCGTCGACAGCGTGGCGTTCGTCGTCATTGCCGTCGGTTTCCTCGAACGTGATTGGCGTCTCGGTCTCGGTCTCGGGGAGCGTGTCGCCCGCCTCGGCCAAGGACACGCCCGTTTCCTCGGGTGCCGTTACCGGCTGATCCGGCAGGTCGACCATGGGACCCGCCTCGTCCGCCGGCGCGCCCTCGTCACGCAACTCGTCCTGGTCCTCGGCCAGACCAAAGTCCAGCGCCGACTCGAGCTCCGTCGCGCCCTCTTCCTCGGCCTCGGCGAACGCCACGGCGTCTGTCTCGGTCGACGATGGGCTGGCTTTCTCCTCATCCTCGTCCAGCCGCTCATCCGAGCCGTCCGCTTCGCCCAGGGACTCCAGATCCTCGTCACGGTCGAGCGGCGACTCGTCAGGCTGCTCGACATCAGACGTCACGACCTCGTCGTCGGGCAATGCCAGCGCCTGCTCCTCGTCCATGTCGGCCGATGCCTCGGCATCCGACGCGGACGTTTGTGCCTCGTCTGTCTCCGAAGTCGAGACCTCGTCTTCCGGCAGGCTCAGGTTCTCGAGATCCGCCGGGGCGTCGGTCGTGACCGGCGCCTGTTCGACGGTTTCCGGCAGGTCGGGCAGGTCCTCCGCCTCGGATGGCGCCGCCCGCTGCTCCTCCTCGCCCTCGTCGAGGGCGAAGTCCAGCGCCGACTCCAGTTCCTCACCACTTGATTCGTCGGCACCCTCGGCCTCGATCGGCTCGACGGTCTCGCTGCCGGCGGCATCCGCCGTTTCGGGAACATCCGTGGCCAACTCGTCCTCTTCGACCTGCCAGAACTCGATCAACTCGTCTGGCGTGGCGAGGCTCTCGTCGACCGGCTCGGGGGCGCTCTCCTCGTCCGAAACCGTCGGGGCAGTCGCGGCCGACGCCGACTCTTCCGGCGGGGCCTCATCGCTCGCGTCCGCCTCGTCCGTGCTGACGGCCTCGGTCGACTCGTCAATCCCAGCGACGAGACCGTCGATACGGCGCTTGGGCGCCTCGAGGAAACGCGCGATTTCCTTGCCGAAGTCGCGTAGGTTCTCGAGATAGAACTCCAGTGCCGCGAAGATCTCGCTCAGGGCCGACAGGGTGTGTTCATCGCCGACGGGCTCACCGAAGGTCTGCGCGCGGCTCCAGCGAGCCAGTGCCATGACCAGCGGTGTGGCCGCATCGCGGCCGGAGAGGCGAAGCACCTCGCCGATGCCGGTGAGCTTGTCGGCCGCCTGCGCGAACGGGTCGTTGGCGGGGGCCTCCCCGTCGCCCTGCCCGGCGAGGCCGGCATTGATCTTCTCGCGCGATTCACTCAGCGATTCGAACGCCGCACTGGCAATCGCGCCGATCGAGCTGGCCACCGTCTGGTCGTGCAACGCCTCGGCACGATCGCCATCAGCCATGCTGCGCGGGATGCCGTCGATGACCTGCTCGACGAGCATCACGGTGCCGGCCAGGTCCATCAGCATGTCGTCGTCGAGCAACTCGGCGCCGCGGGTGACAGCCTGCAGGCGCTCCCGACCGGCCTCGAGCGAGGCGGCGGCCGCCGAATAGCCGAGGGTGTGGAGCACGCCACTCATCTGCTCGAACTTGCTCAGGATCCGTCCCAGCGGCTCGAGGTCATCGCGCTTGCCCCGCACGAACAGGTCGAGCACGTCCTGGGTGGCAAGCAGTTCCTCTTCCAGCGCCTGCCGAACGGCCTCGAGGGCCTCGGCATCCAGGCCGACGAAACGGGCCGGCCGATCGGCGGCGTCAAGTTGGGCGCGCCACTCGGCGGCCGGATCCCGACAGATGATCTCGTCATCGTCGACGCGTTCCAGGAGCGAGAGCAGCACCGAGGCGCCCAGGTCCAGGCCGGCGTGGTTGATCACCGACTCGCTGCGCCCCTGCAATTGCAGGCGGAACAGCTGCAGGACGCGCCCCACGGCACGTTTGAGTACCGGCGCGTAGCGGTCCGGATCGGATTCGGTCAGGCGGAGCAGCTCACCCACCACGCGAATGGCGATGATGGCACTGCGGCTGGGTTCGTGCGCGATGATCTCCATCGACAGCTCGCGCAGACCCGGCAGCACCGACCAGTCGTCGCGCATGACCGCGAGCACTTCCCGCTCCATGCGCCGCAGCAGCGGCCGGAGCTCGGCCTCCTCGTCGACGCCCTTCTCGCGGTGCGGACGCTTGCCGAGCTCGTGTTCGGCCTGCAACAGGAAGGCACGCGCGGCCATTTCGCGCGCGTCGAGCGGGGGTTGCTGGAGGGTGCTGCGCAGGCGGTTGACCATCGGCAGCAGGCTGGCCGGCGTGATCTCGGCACCGGCGGCCATGCGGTCGAGCAGCGCCTGAAGCAATGCGGCGGACTCGATCTGCGCGGAAATGGCGGTCCGGTCGCCGTCGTCCGACTCGTCAGCGTTGTCCTCGAGCGGCTCCAGGGCGGCCATCTGGGTGCGCACCAGCACCCGCGCCAGCTGGATGTCCACCATGGAAAAAACGCGGTCAATGGTTTGCAGCGCCTGGGTGGCGTCGAAGACATGCTCGGTGACGTTCTCGCCCTCGGAAAGCTGGTCCAGCGCCCTCAAGAGCTCGGCGAGCCGCTCCTCCAGCCCCTCACGGAGCCAGTCGAATACGATCGCGTCGACTTTCCTTTCTGTCCGCATGTGTCAATTCACCGCCTTTCGGCATCCCGCCTGCTGGAATATCCGTGTCCCGGTCCGCCCGCATCTCACGTCGGCCGACCGGGCCGCCTGCTGTCCTGCCGCTATCAGCTCGCTGCCTGGGCGTCGTCGCGCTCGGGCATCGTGAAGCCGGCCACGGAGCGGTTGAGCTCCTGCGAGAGCGAGCCCAGTTCGCCGATCTCGTCGGCGGCCTGGGTGGCGTTCTCTGCCGTCTGCTGGGTGTCCTGGCGGATCCGGTTGACGGCTTCGCGCAGCTCGGTGGCCACCGAGGCCTCCTTCTGGGCCACCGAGGTGATGTCGTTGATCTGCTGGGAGAGCTTCAGCGAGACGCTTTCGATCTCGGACAGGGCCTTGCCCGCGTTCTCGGCCAAGGTCGCGCCGTCGACGACGTTCGAGGTCGTCTGCTCCATGGCGAGCATCGCCTCGGAGGTGTCGGTCTGGATGGTGTTTACCAGCAGTTCGATCTGGCGGGTCGCGTCACTGACGCGCTCGGCCAGGCGCTGGACCTCGTCGGCGACCACCGCGAAGCCACGGCCCGCCTCGCCGGCCATCGCGGCCTGGATGGCGGCGTTCAGTGCCAGGATGTTGGTCTGGTCGGCGATGTCGGTGATCAGGCCGACGATGTCGCCGATCTCCTGGGAGGACTCGCCCAGGCGCTTGAGGCGCTTGGAGGTTTCCTGGATCTGCTCGCGGGTCTGGTTCATGCCCTTGATGGTCTGACGCACCGCATCGCCACCGCGGTGGGCGACGTCAACCGACGACTCGGCAATCTGGGCCGATTCCTGGGCACTAACGGAGACCTTCTCGATCTCGTCGGACATCTGCGCGATGGCGTCCGAGATCTCGGTGATCCGCTGGGCCTGGCCGCGCGACTTGTCGGCCAGTGCCCGCGAGCTGTCCTGCGAGGCGCGCACCGCCTCGGCAACCCGCACGGAGGTGTCGTTGATGGTGCCGACCAGGTCGCGCAGGGCGTCGATGGTGTAGTTGACCGAGTCGGCGATCGCGCCGGTGATGTCCTCGGTCACGGTGGTGTGCGCGGTCAGGTCGCCGTCGGCCAGCGTCATCATCTCGTCGAGCAGGCGCAGGATGGCCGCCTGGTTACGCTGGTTGGCCGCCTCGGTCTCGGCCAGGGCACGGCGGGATTCCTGCACCAGGGTCACGCCCAGCCAGACGAGCAGCAACAGGCCGATCGCGCCGCTGGCGTAGCCGAGATAGAGGAACTGGGAGGCCTGGTTCTGGTCGGCCGCGAGCGTGCGGGCAAGCTCGGAGGTGCTGCCGGTGAAGTCGCCGGACATGCGGTCGATCTCACGCGCCGCCTGGTTGGCGGCCAGCAGCTGCGGCGCCTGCTCGAGCACCGCGGACACCAACTGGTTGACCGTGGCGAACAGGACGCCCACCTCACGCAGTCCGTCGCGCACCTCGGTGTTGTTGACGCGCGGCGCCATGCGGTTGCCGTTCAAGAGGCCATTGAGCACGCCACCGAACAGGGCGACGTCGCGGCCGAAGCGCTCGGAGGCGTTCACGGCCTGCTCGCCACCGCCGGTGATCTCGTCGAGCGTGGTGCCGATGCGTTCGATGAACATCAGCTGGCGGGTGCCCAGGTAGATGAGATGGCTGGGCGCTTCGTTGGCGACCAGCGTCTGGACCACCTCGTCGGAGGCCGCGGTCAGGTCCGGCAGGATCTCCTCGATCTGCGCGGACTGCTCGCCGACGCTGAGGATGGCCTCGCGGCCCTCGAGCACCTTGCTCAGCGAGTCGTTGTAGGCATCCCACTGGCTGTCGACCGTGCCGAGCAGGTCCTGGCGGTTGCCGGGCACGGCCAGTTGCGGGCGCTCGGGGTCGTTGCCCTGCAGGGCGGTGAGGCTGTCGGTGAACTCGGCACGGATCGACTGGACCCGGTCGAACGCCCCGGGGTTGCCGCGGATGGCCCGCAACACCTCGATGGTGAGTTCCTGGGAAGAACGTTCCAGTTCGGCGCCGGCCAGGCGGCGGTCGAGGAATTCCTGCTCGCGCTGGGCCGCGAAGATGAACACGACCACGGTCGCGACCAGCGCCAGAACCGCGAGAACCACGAGGATCAGTATCTTACGGCTGATGCCGCCCATCCGTGCGCCAAGACTCATAGTTGCCACTTACTCCTGAATGGAATTCATCGTCATTGTTTCGTTATGGTCGGGCATTGCCCATGGCCGACGTCATGCGACGGCATTGAGGAACTGGTCGTGGTCCAAAAGCGAGCGGAACTCGAGCACCGGCAACCATTCCTCGTTGAGCCGCACCTCCTGGTGGAAGCCCGGCAGGGAAGCCAGCGCGCGGTGATGCTCGGAATCGCTCAGGGGGCGCTCGTCGCCGTAGGCGATCTGGCGGATCCCGTAGGACCGCTCCACCAGGAAGGCCGACGAGGCCTGGGCGTGCTTGGCAAGGAAGACCACGCTGTGGCGGGATGCCGGCGTGGTGACGTCGAACCAGAAGCGCGCCAGGTCGAACACCCCGGTCAGCTCGCCGCGCAGGTTGGCCAGGCCGGAAACCCACGGACGCGCCCCGGGGAGTGTCACCATGCGGGGCGGGGCGACGATCGCCCGCACCTCGTCGAGGGCGACCAGCATGCGGCGACCGTCGACGGCAAACAGGATGCCCTGCCAGGTTTTGACATGATCCTCGCTGCTGGGCATGCCGACGGCATGCCGATCGACCTGACGGTTGATCCAGCCGAGGTAATCGAACACGTCCTCTGTGCGCTGCATGACGTCAGCCGAGCACGCTCTTGAGCACGTCGATCAGGTCCGCCTCCTTGACCGGCTTGACCAGGTACTCCTTGGCGCCCTGGCGCATACCCCAGATACGGTCGGTCTGCTGATCCTTGGTGGTGACGATAATCACCGGGATGGCGCTGGTCTCGCTGTCCTTGTTGAGCGTACGGGTGGCCTGAAAGCCGTTCATGCCCGGCATGACCACGTCCATGAGCACCGCGTCCGGGCGGACTTCGCGCACCAGCTCGACCCCTTCCTCGCCGCTGTTGGCGACGGAGACCTGGTGGCCGTGACGCTCGAGAATCTGCTGGAGCACGTAGACTTCGGTGGGCGAGTCATCAATGACAACGATGTGAGCCACTACCCTGTTCCTCTAGAAAAATCCGGTTCAATCAAGATTCCGCCGGCGCCCGGAAGCGGGCCCGGCGGCCTGCCGTTCTCAGCCTGCCATCGCGCCTTCGTCGGCCACGGGGCGGCCCTCGGCGAAACGCTCGACCGCAGCGAGGATCTCGTCGCTGTTGAAGGGCTTGGTGAGGTAATCGGAGGCACCGACAATGCGGCCGCGCGCCTTGTCGAAGATGCTGTCCTTGCTGGACAGCAGAATGATGGGGGTGTCGGCGAAGCGATCGTTGTTCTTGATCAGCGCCGTGGTCTGGTAGCCGTCGAGACGCGGCATGAGGATGTCGATGATGACCACGTCCGGGTCGAAGGCGCCGATACGGGCCAGCGCGTCGAATCCGTCGATCGCGCTTTCCACCTCGCAGCCCGCCTTGCTGAGGATGCTGTCTGCGGTCCGTCGGATGGTCTTGCTGTCGTCGACCACCATGACCCTCAGGCCGTCGAGGCCGGCGTGATTCTCTGTCGCTTCCATGTCTTCGTCCTTGCTGCTGGCCGATTCTTGCCTTGCGTCGGCCGAATGTAACCAACGCGCCCGCCTTTGGCAAACGCCTCGAGAGGCAGCCGTGCCACGAAACACGCGCCTCGGCCATCGTTTACACTGTGGCGACGATTACCGCGGTTGCCGAGCGGCGCGCGGCCCACCCAAACGACCACCGTGACGAAAAGTCGATGACAAACAACCATTCAGCCCTGCAACTGGACACCCAGGACTCGACCCCGGAGCTCGAGGCGAGCTATTGCGGCCCCCTGCTGATGATCGAGTCGCACATCATCGAGAACCGCCGTCAGATCGAGACCTGGTTCCGCGAGCAGTGGCGCAAGACGCCGGCCCCCTTCTACAGCTCGGTCGACCTGCGCAACGCCGGCTACAAGCTCGGCCCGGTCGACACCAACCTGTTCCCGGCCGGCTTCAACAACCTCAACCACAGCTTCGACCCGCTGGTGGTCCAGGCGATCCAGTCGGCGGTCGAGCATGCCTGCCCCGACGCGCGCGGCATGCTGATCATCCCGGAGCGCCACACGCGCAACCGGTTCTATCTCGAATCGCTGGCCACCATGGCCGAACTGTTCGAACTGGCCGGCTTCGAGACGCGCATCGGCTCGCTCGATGAACTGGACAAGCCGGCGCACTTCGAGCTGCCGTCCGGGCGCACCCTGACCCAGCACCCGATCCACCGCGAGGGTCGCCGGATCGAGGTGGACGGCTTCTCGCCCTGCACCATCGTGCTCAACAACGACCTGTCCGGCGGGCGCGAGGAGATCCTCGAGGACCTGGAACAGACCGTGGTTCCCCCCACGGCACTGGGCTGGTGGCACCGCTCGAAGTTCAACCACTTCAGCCACTACCAGGCGCTGGCCAACGAGCTGGCCGACCTGATCGACCTCGATCCCTGGCATCTCGCGCCGATGATCCTCGACTGCGGCCAGATCGACTTCATGAAGCGCGAGGGCGAGAACTGCCTGCAGGAAAAGGTCAGCGAGATGCTCGCCGCCATCCAGACGAAGTACGACGAGCTCGAGATCAAGGAAAAGCCCTTCGTCGTGATCAAGGCCGATGCCGGCACCTACGGCATGGGCGTGATGATGGCCCAGTCCGCCGAAGAGGTGGTCGGGCTCAACCGCAAGCAGCGCACGCGCATGGCCGCCTCCAAGGACGGCCGCAGCATCAACCGCGTGCTGATCCAGGAAGGCATCTACAGCTTCGAGCGGCTGGGCTCGAGCGGGCACGTCGCCGAGCCGGTGCTCTACATGATCGACCGCCACGTCGTCGGCGGTTTCTACCGCGTGCATACCAAGAAGGGCCAGAGCGAGAACCTCAACTCGCCCGGCGCGGAATTCGTGCCGTTGCCCTTCACCCAGTCCTGCGTCACGCCGGCCCCGGATGCCTCGCCCGACAGCGACCAGAATCGGCTGTACTGCTACGGCGTGGTCGCCCGACTGGCCCTGCTGGCCGCCGCGCGCGAACAGCAGGATCTGACCGGTGACGCGGCCGACGCCCCGTCCGCCGGCTGACCCGAACCGCAAGCGGAGCCCCCATGCGTATCGCCGTCGTCATGGATCCGATCGACCGGATCAAGCCCTGGAAGGACACCTCGTTCGCCTTCCTGCTCAGCGCCCAGGCACGCGACTGGGAGTGCTGGTACATCGAGCCCGACTGGCTGTTCTTCGCCGACGGCAAGCCGCAGGCCCAGACCGCCCCGATCACGGTGATCGATCGCGACCGGGATTTCTACACGCTTGGCGAGCGCGACGTCCACGCGCTGACGGACTTCGACATCATCCTGCAACGCCAGGACCCGCCGATCGACCTCGACTACCACTACATCACCGGCCTGCTGTCGCTGGCCGAGCAGGCCGGGGTGGTGGTCGGCAACCGCCCGGACGCCGTGCGCGCGGCCAACGAGAAACTGCTCGCCCAGCATTTCCCCGCCCTGTGCCCGCCGACGCTGGTCAGTCGCTCGATCGACCAGCTGAAGGGGTTTGTCGCCGAGCAGGGCGAGATCGTGGTCAAGCCCCTGGATGCCATGGGCGGCAGCTCGATCTTCAAGATCCACGAGGACGACGAGAACACCCAGGTGATCCTCGAGGTAATGACCCGCGACCAGACCGAGCTGGTGATGGCGCAGCGCTACCTGCCCGAGATCCGCACCGGCGACCGCCGCGTGCTGCTGATCGACGGCGAACCGGTCGACCACGCCCTGCTGCGCGTACCCGGCGAGAAGAGCTTCCGCGCCAACCTCGCCGCCGGCGGCCGGGGCGAGGTGGTGCCATTGCGCGATCGCGACCGGGAGATCGCCGCCACCGTCGGTCCCTGGCTGGCCGAACGCGGTTACTGGTTCGTCGGCCTGGACGTGATCGGCGACTGGCTGACCGAGATCAACGTCACCAGCCCCACCTGCGCCCGCGAGATCAGCGCGGTCACCGGGCAGGACGTCACCGGCGCCATGCTCGACCGGCTGGCCGACCGAACCGGGCGATGATCGACCGGCGCCGGCGCGCGCTGCTGGTCGGGATCGCCGGCCTGCCGCTGGCCGGCCTGCCCGGCTGCGGGAACGAGCCGCGCTTCACCGAGGTGGGATTCAGCGTCTTCGGCCAGCTCTGGACCCTGCGTTTCGCCGACACCCCCGCCGACCAGGTCACGGCCGCCGTGCAATCCGCCGAGGCGATCGTCGAACCGCTCTACCGGCGCCTGCACCCCTGGCGCGACAGCGAACTGACCCGCCTCAATCACCAACTGGCCGCCCACGGCGAGGCCACTGCCAGCCCGGCGATCCGCGAACTGATCCAGGCAGCCCGCCCCGTGTTCGAGGCCAGCGGCGGGCGGTTCGACCCCACGATCGGCGGGCTGATCGCCCTGTGGGGCTTTCATCGAAACGGGGGCAATGTGGACGACGCCGCCATCACCCCGCCGGCGGAGGCCGCCCTGGATGACTGGCTGGACGACGCCCCGTCGCTCGATGATGTGCGGATCGACGGCGAGCAGGTGATCACCGCCAACCCGCGGGTCCAGTTCGACTTTAACGCGCTGGCCGAGGGGTTTGCCGCCGCGCGGGTACTCAACGCCATCGAGTCGCTCGGGGTGACCGACTGCCTGCTCGATTCCGGCGGCGATCTCTACACCCTCGGCCGCGCCGGCGGGCGGGACTGGCAACTGGGCATTCGCGACCCGCGCGGCGAAGGCGTCCTGGGTGGCCTGGCGCTATCGGGGCGACATGCCCTGTGCAGTTCCGGCGACTACGAGCGACGCCTGACCTACCGCGGCGAGCGCTACGGCCACATCATCGATCCGCTCACCGCCCGCCCGGCTCGGCACAACACCGGCACCACGGTGCTGGGACGCCCCCCCACGGTCGCCGACGGCGCGGCCACCGCGCTGATGCTGCTGTCACCCGACGAGGCCGGCGATTTCGCGCGCCAATTGGGGCTCGACGGCACCCTGCTGGTGACCGAGAATGGCAGCGCGTGGCGCGATGCCGGCATGCAATCGGCCATGACGGCCGCACCGTCCGGACGCCCAATCGACTGGCACACACTCTAAGAGGCAGGGACGCCCACCATGGCAACCACACGAGAACCACAGGCGCCGCCCCAGGGGCCCACCGACCGTGCCGCGCTGGGCTCGTCGAAGGTGCTCCCGGTCGCGATCGGGCTCGCGATCCTGGCCCACCTCGTGCTGCTGGCCGTCGAGATCACCCGCCCCGAGGTGGAGCGCCGCCCGGTGATCGAGATCACCCTCGATGCCCCCGAGGCCGACCGCAGCCTGGACGCCGGCCGGGAGACCGACGAGATCAACCGCGAAATGCCGGCCGACCCGATGCTCGCTGGCCAGCGCGGCCCGGCCAGCCCCACCGAGACCCTCAAGGAAGACGGGCAAGGCCCGCAACAGGAAGGGGCCTGGGCGGCCAGCGACACGCCTCGGCGCCTGTCCACCCAGGACCAGATCGACCAACTCTACGAGCAGGTCAACGCCGCATTGCGCACGGGCTATGCCACCAGCCGCACCCAGGGCGGCCCCGCCGGGCGCTACCTCGCCCGTTGGAAGCGCCAGGTGGAGGCCTACGGCAACCAGAACTACCCGGACGCCCTGGTGCAGCAGAACCTCTCGGGCCAGGTGATTCTCGAGGTCACCATCGGCAAGCAGGGCCACGTGCTCAATCTCGCCATCCGTCGCTCGTCCGGCAATCCGGTACTCGACAACGCCGCGCGCAACCTCCTGCAGGCCGCCGCGCCCTACCCGGCGTTCCCCGACGAACTGGCCGCCAAGCATGACCGATTGGTGATCACGCGCACCTGGGTATTCACCAGCGATCGGCGGCTACTCGACCAGGGAAACTCTGCACGATTCAATGACGTCTCTGCGGGACCTCCAAGGGCCCCAGATGCAAGGCGCAGCCCGCCGTGAAGGGCCGTCGCCCTTTACAAGGACTGCAACGCCGCAGATGGACCCTTGGAGGCCCGCCCGGACGGGGCTCGCGGGTTTGCCCGCACTCGGCGTTACCGTCCCTCGACGGGCCCGAGTGATCGCCCTGGGCCTGTCTTCGGCCCGGCGCCTTGATTGCGGACAAAACCGCGAGCCAGAGATGTCATCGAATCGTGCAGAGTTTCCCCAGGCGACAAGCCCTTGATTCGCCATCCGGCGGGCGTTGCGCTCACCGGGCACCGCCCCTATACTTGCCCGTCGCCCGTTCTCGGCCATGGACCGGAGGACGAGGCAGGCAGCGGCCCCGGGAGATCGGCGCATTCGCCCGGTCCCCGGGCGGCCCCGACCGGGCCCGTTCCGCGAGTCGTCATTCGGCGCTTTTCACTTTCAATTTCAGCGTCTGCTCGGGCAGAAGTGGTGGATAAACATGGCAGTTGAACTCCCGGAAGGTTACAAGCCCTCGGAAGACGAGGAATACATGAACCCGATGCAGCTGGAGTACTTCCGGCAGAAGCTCCTGACCTGGCGCGACCAGCTGATGACCGAGTCGGATTCGACCATCAACCACCTGCGCGAAGAGAACTGGCAGGAGCCGGACATCAACGACCGCGCCACGCTGGAATCCGACGCCGCGCTGGAGCTGCGCACCCGCGACCGCTACCGCAAGCTGATCAACAAGATCGACAAGGCGTTGAAGCGCATCAACGACGGCGACTACGGCTTCTGCGAGGAGACCGGCGACGAGATCGGCCTCAAGCGCCTGGAAGCCCGCCCGATCGCCACCCTGACGATCGAGGCCCAGGAACGCCACGAGCGCCTCGAGCGTGTCCAGCGCGATGATTGACGCCCCGCGTCGCCTGGTGGCGGTCGCCCTGGCCGCCATGCTCGCGCTGGCCAGCGTGCCGGCAGCCGCCCAGACCCAGGTGCGATTCGACACCAGCCACGGCCCGATCCTGATCGAGCTGTTCGACGATCAGGCCCCCGCCACGGTCGACAACTTCCTCGCCTACGTCCGTGACGGTTTCTTCGAGAACACCATCTTCCACCGCGTGATCCCGGGCTTCGTCATCCAGGGTGGCGGGTTTACCGCCGACTTCGAGCGGAAAGCGACCCGTGCGCCGGTCGAGAACGAGGCCGACAACGGCCTGAAGAACCGCCGCGGCACACTGTCGATGGCGCGCACCAACGACCCGGACTCCGCCACCTCGCAGTTCTTCATCAACCTCGATGACAACGCCTTTCTCGACCGCCAGCCGGGCAAACCCGGCTACGCCGTGTTCGGCCGGGTGATCGAGGGCATGGACAACGTCGAGGCGATCGCCGCGATCCCGACCGGCGCGGCCGGCCCGTTCCGCCAGGACGTACCGCGCGAGACCGTGCGGATCGAATCGGCGAGCGTCGTCGAACCGGGCGAGTAAGCGGACCGCGTGTCGCCCAGCCGCCGCCAGAGGACGTCGACGGGCGCATGAACCACGAGCAACCCCAGGTCCGTTTCGTCACCCGCGACAAGGAACTCGTTCGCCTGATCGAGGCCATGCGCGCGTCCGACTACCTGCCTCTCGACACCGAGTTCGTCCGCGAACGCACCTACTTCCCGCAGCTCGCCCTGCTGCAGATCGCCACCACGGACACCGTCTGGCTGGTCGACCCGGTCGCCGGCCTCGACCTCGCGCCCTTCTGGCAGGAACTGGTCGGCCGCGAGACACCAGTGATCCTGCACGCGGGCGACCAGGACCTCGACCTGATCCTGACCGCCGCCGGCCAGCTGCCCCCGCGAGTCTTTGATACCCAGATCGCCGCCGAGCTGCTCGGCATCGGCGGCCAGATGAGCTACGCCGCCCTCGCCGAGGCCCTGCTCGGCATCCGCCTGGACAAGGGCGAGACACGCAGCAACTGGCTGGCCCGCCCGCTGACCCAGACCCAGATCGACTACGCCGTGCAGGACGTCGCCCAGCTCCACGCCCTCTACCCGCTCCTCGAGCGCCGCCTCGATGAGGCCGGCCGCCTCGACTGGATGGCCGAGGAAACCGCACGGCAACTCGATCCCGCACGCTTTTCTCCGCCCGACGAGCGGCGCTGGCAGAAGGTGCGGGGCGTCCAGACGCTCAACCGCGCCGGTCTCGCGGCGCTGCGCATACTGGCCGCCTGGCGAGAGCGACTGGCGCGCGAGCAGGATCGCCCGCGCCGCTGGGTCTGGGGAGACCAGGCCATGCTCGATCTTGCCCACGCCATCGCCCGACGCCTTGCCGACAGCCCGCCCGATGCCGAGGGCATCGACGGGCAGATCGCGCGAGCGCGCTCGCCGCTGGGCGGAGATGCGGCCGCTCGCCGGGCGCTTGCCGAGGAGATCGCCACCGCCCTGGCAGGCGAACCGAGTGGCTGGCCGCGCCTGCCGCGTCCGCCGGTCCTGCCGCCAGCCCAGCGCGAACTGGTAAAATCCCGCCAGAGCCAGCTGGCCGCCCTCGCCGACGAGCAGGCCATCAGCCCCTCGCGGCTGGCGACCAGCGCCGAACTGAAACAGCACCTGGCCAATCCGGATCGGCCATCACGGCTCACCCAAGGCTGGCGGGCCCCGTTGCTCGCCCCCATCCTGCAGGCAACCGACTGAACCACGACCCGGAGGACCTTCCGCAGATGACCGACAACGAGATCATCGAGCTGATCCAGGCCGAACTGCCCGACGCCCGCGTGCGCCCCGACGGGGAAGGCTGCAATTTCCGCATCGCCGTGACCAGCAGCGCCTTCGTCGGCAAGTCCCTGCTGCAGCAGCACCAGATCCTCAACCGCATCCTCAAGCCGGCGCTCGAATCGGGCGAACTGCACGCGGTCACCTTCGACACCCGCACCCCGGACAACTGAGCCCGTCACGCCCCGTGCCACTCGATACCCCTGAGGAACCCCGCATGGCCATTGATTCCAGCAACCGCGATCAGCTTGAGGCCGCCGCCTTCCGCCGACTGGTGGCCCACCTGCAGGAACGCACCGACGTGCAGAACATCGATCTGATGAACCTGGCCGGCTTCTGCCGCAACTGCCTGTCGCGCTGGTTGCGCGAGGAGGCGGAGAAGCAGGGCATCGATCTGCCGGACGCCGAGGCCCGCGAGCACGTCTACGGCATGCCCTACGAGGAATGGAAGGCGCGCTACCAGAAGTAACGCCCCACGCCCCAAAGAAAAACGCCCGGCGCTGTCGCGCTCGGGCGTTTTCTCGTTCCGGGGCCAGTCTCTCGCGGTTACAGCAGGGACGGCCACTCGCCGCTTTGAAGCGACTCGGCCGCTCGCTCGCGGTAGAACGCCACGTCGGCGTTCTGGAACGGCTGGGTATCGTTGGCGGTGATCACGCGGAACCAACCGGTGTAGATGGCCAGCAGCTCATCGACGCTGAACCCCGAGACCTCGCGCGGATCGGCGCTTTTCTGCTCGAGCTCACCGAGTTGTTCGTCGAGGATCTCGTGCAGGCGCACGATCACCGCGGCCAGCGGGTCGTCCCGATGCTGCGGCGTGGTCCCGCCGAGCATGCGCGCGGCGGTCTCCACCGCCTCGGGGTGCGACTCGAGTTTCGCGGCGACCGCATCGAGCATCGGAGCGGCCTTCTCGAGGGCACGCGAGGCCGGCACCGGGAAACCGCGGCCCTGGGTGGACTCGACCTGCATCTTGCCGATTTCCATTGCCGTGACCATGCGCGGCAATCCGGCGTTCTCGGCGCGGCGGATGGCAACGTCGAAACGATCCGGCGTCATGCCCATGCCGCTGCCGAGATACTTGAGATAGGCGATACTCAGGTTCTCGCGCTCGAGGTAGAGTTGACTGCCGCGGCGATAGGTCAGCACCTGGTCGGCCGGCAGGCGCTGCTCGACCTCGAGGGCATCCGGGTCGTCGGAGACGATGCGCGCGCCCGACAACGGCGTGCCGCCCGAGGGATGACAGGTGCCGCTCAGGGTCTTGCCCTTGCCGGTCTCGACCTCGTTGATGCGCAGCGTCACGGTGCCATCGTCGTGCAACTCCTCAACGAAGCCCACGGCGTAGCCGTCGAGCTCGGGATTGGGCTCGAACATGGGCACGAACACCTTCTCGCCCACCTCGAGGTTCGTGGCATTGACCAGGCCGGCGGCGAGCAGCAGGGTCCCGCCCGCGGCGAGACGCGCGACGCGTGTTGCATGACGCGCGACCGGCCGGCCGATCCGCTCACGCAACCAGTCACCCAGCCGACCCGCGATAATGGCCATGCCGGCCGTTCGTCCCACTGAGAGGGAGGTCCACATCATCGATACCTCGACTTACCTGTATTTGACGTGCTTGTCGCCTAGGGAAGGCCTGCACGAATCCGATGCCACTCTGGCTTGGCGAGTCGTTCGTGATCAAGGCGCGATGTCGCCGACGTGCCGGCGGCCACGTCAAGACATCGCAACGCGGAGCACGGGCGACTCGCCAAGCCCCGCCGGGCACGCCTTGAGCCGGGCATCTGCTGCGTTGTCGTCCTTGGAAAGGGAATCACCCTTCCACGGCGGACGAGCGCCTTGCATCTGCCCGGCTCAAGACGCGCAGAGCGGTATCGGATTCGTGCAGACCTTCCCTGCCAGACCGCATCCCGCGGACCGAGTTCCACTCGAATCGAACCCGACGTTCGCACGGGCGCCTCTCGCATGAAGCTCCGGGTACTCGAACGACTGGTCGACGAGCACGGCCCCATCGAGGTGATCGAGCAGGGCGGCGAGGTGGCACTGCACTTTGGCAACCACACCTCGCAATCCGCCTGGCGCCCCGCCGAGCCGGAGCAACTCTGCTTCGCCTATTACCGGGCCATGATGCTGCCCGTGGCGCTGCATCCCGACCCCGCCCGCATCGGCGTGCTGGGGTTCGGTGGCGGCGTGCTGGCGAAGTTTCTTCTCGAACATACCGAGTCTAGCATCCACGCCGTGGATCTGCGCCCGGCGCTCGCCCCCCTGGCTTCGCGGCACTTCGGGCTGGCACTCGATCAACCACGACTCGCATTGTCCTTCGCCGACGTCAGCGCCCCCGACTGGCAGCCTCCGGCACCGCTCGACGTCGTACTGATCGACCTGTTCGACCAGGACGGCATGATCCGCCTGCCTGACCGGGCGGTCGAACGCCTTGCCGAGGCAGTCGCGCCCGGCGGTATGGTCTGCCTCAACCTGTGGCGCAACCACATGCCGGCCGTGGTCGAGGCCCATCGCCAGTTCTCTAGCCACTTCCACCGGGATGCCCTCGTCGCCCACGTCCCGGATCGACTCAACACGGTGATGACCTATCGACGCGAGGCCTGGCAGCCGGCGGACCTGGAAGCCGGAGCCAAGCGGCTGACCGCGGCACCGGCGCCCCTGAGGCGCGCCCAGGGGCAGGCCTGGCAATGGCTGCAACCGCTGCGCGGGCAGCGTCGATAAGGGAAGCTCTGCACGATTTGCGAGGCACAAACGAAGAAAGGCCCGCCGTGGAAGGCGGGCCTTTCGGGATGTGGCGCAGCGGACGGGACTCGAACCCGCGACCCCCGGCGTGACAGGCCGGTATTCTAACCAACTGAACTACCGCTGCTTGTAGAGATGATGGTGGGTGGTGAGAGGCTCGAACTCCCGACCTAAGCCTTGTAAGGGCTCCGCTCTACCAACTGAGCTAACCACCCGATGGAGCGGGAAACCGGATTCGAACCGGCGACCCCAACCTTGGCAAGGTTGTGCTCTACCAGCTGAGCTATTCCCGCGCATCTCTCGCGACCGATCGCTCGACCGCGTTTGCTAGAGCGCGCATTATACAAACCCGGATTCGTGACGCAACCCCTCTTGGGCGCGGGTGACGAAAAAATTTCACGCTGCCGCGCGGCGCTCACGCCATCCCCTTGATCGCAGGCGACAAATCCCT
This sequence comes from Guyparkeria sp. SB14A, assembly GCF_005096345.1. Taxonomy (NCBI): domain Bacteria; kingdom Pseudomonadati; phylum Pseudomonadota; class Gammaproteobacteria; order Chromatiales; family Thioalkalibacteraceae; genus Guyparkeria; species Guyparkeria sp. SB14A. Next base: position 39,750 of record NZ_SWAW01000007.1, read on the forward strand.
CAGCCGGGCAGCCGCTCACCGCCGGCGGCCGGCGCACCGCCCGCTTCGCGCGCGGCCGGCCGATCGGCGTCGGGGGCGGGCTCGTACAGGCCGATCAAGGTCCAGCCCGGTCCCGGTCGCTGGGTCAGCTCGTCACTCAGCGGGCGCAGGTTGCCGTTGGGCGTGATGCCGAACAGCAGTTCGCCGCGCCCCTCGTAGTGCACCAGGTATTCGCTGTAGCCGAAGTTCTCGGTCAGGCGGGTGCTGAACAGCTCCGCGCCGGCCTCGACCAGCCGGAACAGGTGCCCCAGCGACACCCCCTCACCGAACAGGCCGCGGGCGTTGAACTGCGTGGTGATGCGCTGGTTCTCGGAGCCGGCCACCTCCTGCGGGGTCTGCAGCACGAAGACGTTCGACTGGCCGAACTCGTGGCGGTAGCGCACCGCGGCGAGGTTGTTGATCTCCGACTGGGCGGACATGGCGAACATCTGCCCGATACCCACCAGGTCGAGCTTGCGGTCAGCCGCCTCGGACACCGGGTTGCCATAGTAGGTCTCCAGCCCGTCCATGCGCGCCTGGCGGATCTCGCTGTAGTTGCCATCGGCGATCACGACGCGAAAGCCGTGTTTCTTGAGCACCTTGGCAATCTCGCGGGTGACGCGGTTGGCCCCGACGATCAGCACGCCGTGGTCCTCCGGCAGCGCGATATCCAGGGCCCTGGCCAGCGGACGGGCGGTCAGCGAGGCCAACACCACGGTGCCGACGATGATGATGAAGGTCAGCGGCACGATCACCTCGGCACCCTCGAGTCCCTGCTCGACCAGCTTGAGCGCAAACAGGCCCGAAACGGCCGCGGCGACGATACCGCGCGGCCCGATCCAGGCGATCATGGTCTTCTCGCGCCAGTTCAGCCCGCTACCGATCGCCGACAACCAGACCTTCAGCGGCTGGGCGACGAACACGATCGCGGCAAGCACCAGCAACGCCCCGAAGCCCACCTGACTCAGGGTGGCGGGATCGATGCGGGCCGCCAGCAGAATGAACAACCCGGAGATGAACAGGATGCTCAGGGTTTCCTTGAAATGCAGGATGTCGTCGAGCGGCACGCCGCGCATGTTGGCCAGCCAGATACCCATCACGGTCACCGCCAGCAACCCGGATTCCTCGGCGAGCACGTTGGAGGCGGTGAAAACGGCCAACACGGCGGCCAGCACGGTCACGTTGATCAGGTAGTCCGGCAAGGCATGACGCGCCAGCAACTGGCCGAGCAGCCAGCCACCCGCGACACCCAGCACGACACCCAGTCCGACCAGCTCCAGGAACGGCAGTACCACGCCGCCAAGGCCCGCCGCCCCGGTCTGCGACTGGGTCACGATGAATTCGTAGACCAGTACGGCGAGCAGGGCACCGATCGGATCGATGATGATCGCCTCCCAGCGCAGGATCTTGCTGACCCGCGGGCTCGGGCGAACGATGCGCAGCAACGGCGCGATCACCGTCGGCCCCGTCACGACCACCAATGCCCCGAACAGGAAGGCGATCGGCCAGTCCAGCCCGACAAACCAGTGCGCGGCGGTGGCCGCCACGCCCCAGGAGATCACCGCCCCCAGCGAGACCATGCGGACGATTGTCGAAGAGACGCCCTGTATTTCCCGAAACCGCAGGGTCAGGCTGCCCTCGAACAGGATCACGCCGACTGCGAGCGACACGATCGGGAACAGCAGGTCACCGAACAACTGGTCGGGGTCGAGCAGGCCAAAGGCCGGTCCGAGCGTGATACCGATCAGCAACAGGAACAGGATCGCCGGCACCTTGACCCGCCAGGCGAGCCACTGGGCCGCGATGCCCAGCACCACGATGGCGGTCAGGGAGAGAAGAATCGTGTCGTGCATCAAGAAGCTCGTTGGGAATCAGCCCGCATGATAGACGGTATTCGCCAATGCCGGCGAATGCATCGGCGCTCGGGACAACAGGCCACCCAGTCTCTCCTGGCCGTCAATCGCCCGCACGGACGGGTTGCCGCCTTTACGGTTTTCACCCACGAAAAAACCCGGGGCGAACCCCGGGTTGCAAGGAAGGCCGGTAATCCCTCGCGCCCCGGTCGGGGCGCGGGATCGACCTGAAGGCTTACGGATGGATGTAGGCCCAGCCTTCCATCTGACGGTCCGCGACGTGCGCCACGCCCGACGGTACGATGTCGGATTCCTGGGTGTCGTAGAGGTCTTCCTCGACGTCCAGGCCCTTGCCGCGCAGGGTGTTGGCGCAGACCTTGATCTCGACGCCGTTGGCCTTGACGTTGTCGATGGCGGCCTGCAGCTGCGGGTCCATGCGCGCCTCGGTCAGCATGGCAATACCACCGCCGTGGACGGCGATCTCGATCTGGGTCTCGGGGCCCGACGGCGAGTTGATGTGGTTGGTCACGTTACGCAGGCCGGCCTTGATGGTGTTCATGTCCGCCTTGTTGACGTGATAGACGACCTTCTTGGTCTTCTCGGTATCGGCGGCCAGGACGGCGTTGGACTGCAGCGCGAGCGGCGCGGCGATGACCAGGGCCAGGATGGTGAGCATCTTTTTCATGGTTTTTTCCTCCTTCGTGTGCAAAACCAGTGAACTCACCCTACGCCGCCAATACCCGAGCGTGGAAGTCGAAAATTTTTATTGCCTGAGCATGAAGATAAATCAAAGCAGTTGCGAATATTCGCGATCTCTTTCGTTAGAAAACAATTAGATACGGAGACTCGCATGCACCGCCCATCCGTGGCACGAACGAAAAAAGGCCCGTCGGGTGACGGGCCTTTCGCAAGACGACGGGATGACGGATCAGGCGTCGTTGTTGCCGCGGGTGACGATGCCCTGCTGGCGAGAGAAATCGAGCATGCGCTGGATCGACTCGACCGCCTTGACGCGGATCGCCGGGTCGACCGTGATCTCGTGGTCTTGCGGGTGCTTGAGTGCATCGCGCACGCTCACCAGGCCGTTCATGGCCATCCAGGGGCAGTGCGCGCAGGAGACGCAGGTGGCCGAGCGCCCGCCGGTGGGCGCCTCGATCAGGGTCTTGCCCGGCGCGGCCTCGGCCATCTTGTGGAAGATGCCGCGGTCGGTCGCGACAATCAGCGTCTCGTTAGGCAGCTCGGTCGCCGCCTTGATCAGCTGCGAGGTCGAGCCCACCCGATCGGCCATCTCGACCACCGCCTCGGGTGACTCCGGGTGGACCAGGATGGCGGCCTCCGGGTGCTTTGCCTTGAGCTCGGCGAGCGCGTCGGCGCGGAACTCGTCGTGGACCACGCAGGAGCCTTCCCACAGCAGCATGTCCGCGCCGGTCTTGTCGCGGATGTAGCGCCCCAGGTGCTTATCCGGGGCCCAGAGGATCTTCTCGCCGCGCTCCTTCAAGTGCGTGACGATCTCCAGCGCGTTGGAACTGGTCACCACCCAGTCGGCGCGCGCCTTCACCTCGGCCGAGGTGTTGGCGTAGACCACCACGGTGCGGTCGGGATGCGCGTCGCAGAAGGCGGTGAACTCCTCGGGCGGGCAACCCAGGTCCAGCGAGCACTCGGCGTGCAGCTCGGGCATCAGCACGCGCTTCTCGGGGCTCAGGATCTTGGCGGTCTCGCCCATGAAGCGCACCCCACAGACCACCAGCGTCTGTGCCTCGTGCTCGGCGCCGAAGGCGGCCATGTCGAGCGAGTCGGACACCCGCCCGCCGGTCTCGTCGGCCAGGATCTGCAGGTCCTCGTCGACGTAGTAATGGACCACCAGCACCGCATTCTGCTCGGCCAAGAGCTCCTTGATCTCGGCCCGCAGGGCCTCGCGCTCCTCGGCGGTCACCGGGGCGGCCGGCTTGGAGGCCAGCGCGATGCGGGCGATCTCGGGTTCGAGGGCGACGGGGATCTCGCGCGCGGCGCGATCGGATTGGGCATTCGCGGTCATACGGCCTCCCGGAAAGGGCGTCGCGCCGGGTCGCCCCGGCGGCCAACGAACAGGGCACGACTACCACCCATGACTATGGACGGCAGCACCGATTGCAAGGTCGGGACGTCGCTCAGCCCTTGCCTTCCTTGTTCTCCTTGGGCGGCAGGCGCACGCGGATCGACAGCTCGCGCAGGGCGGCCGGATCGATCTCGCCGGGCGCGTCGGTCAACAGGCAGGCCGCCGACTGGGTCTTGGGGAAGGCGATCACGTCGCGGATGGAGGTCGCGCCGCTCATCAGCATGGCAATGCGATCGAGACCGAAGGCGACGCCGGCCATCGGCGGCGCGCCGAACTTGAGCGCGTCCAGCAGAAAGCCGAACTTCTCGTTGGCCTCGTCCTCGTCGATGCCGAGCTGGGCGAACACGCGCTGCTGCAGGGCCGGGTCGTGGATACGCACCGAACCGCCGCCGAGCTCGTAGCCGTTCAGCACGAAGTCGTAGGCGCGCGAGCGGACGTTCTCCGGGTCGGACTCGAGCTGGTCGACGTCCTCGGGGTGCGGCGCGGTGAACGGATGGTGCAGCGCGTAGTGGCGGCCGTCCTTCTCGTCGTACTCGAACATCGGGAAGTCGACCACCCACAGCGCCTGGTAACCGTGCTCGACCAACTCCAGGTCGTGGCCGAGACGCACGCGCAGCGCGCCCAGCGCCTCGTTGACGATCTTGGCCTTGTCGGCGCCGAAGAAGATCAGGTCGCCGTCGGCCGCATTGGTGCGCTCCATGATGCCGGCGACCGCCTCGTCGGTGAGGAACTTCAGGATCGGCGACTGCAGGCCCTCGCGCCCGGCGGCCGCGTCATTGACCTTGATGTAGGCCAGGCCCTTGGCGCCGAAGATCGAGACGTACTTGGTGTAGTCGTCGATCTGGCTGCGCGGCATCTTGCCGCGCCCGGGACGTGCAGCGCAGCGACGCGACCGCGCGGGTCGTTGGCCGGGCCACTGAAGACCTTGAAGTCGACGTCCTTGACCAGATCGGCCACGTCGACCAGTTCCAGCGGGATGCGCAGGTCGGGCTTGTCGGAGCCGAAGCGGCGCATGGCCTCATGCCAGGTCAGGCGCGGCAGCGGGTCGGGCAGTGCCACCTCGACCGCCTCGATGAACAGATGGCGCATCATGTTCTCGATCAGGCCCATCACCGTCGCCTCGTCGGCGAAGCTCATCTCGAGGTCGAGCTGGGTGAACTCAGGCTGGCGATCGGCGCGCAGGTCCTCGTCGCGGAAGCACTTGACGATCTGGTAGTAGCGCTCGAGCCCCGACACCATCAACAGCTGCTTGAACAGCTGCGGCGACTGCGGCAGGGCAAAGAACTCGCCCGGATGGGTACGTGAGGGCACGAGGTAGTCGCGCGCGCCTTCCGGGGTGGCCTTGGTCAGCACCGGGGTCTCGACGTCGATGAAGCCGGCATCGTCGAGGAAGCGGCGCATGGCGCTGGTCACGCGGTGGCGCAGGCGCAGGCGCTCGAGCATCTCCGGGCGACGCAGGTCGAGGTAGCGGTAGCGCAGGCGCACGTCCTCGGAGACCCGCTCGTCGTCGAGCTGGAACGGCAGCGGTTCGGCGCGGTTGAGCACGGTCAGCGACAGACCGAGCACTTCGATCTGGCCGGAGCGGATGTTGGGGTTCTCGGTGCCCTCGGGGCGGTTGCGCACCCGGCCGCGCACCTGGATGACGAACTCGTTGCGCAGCGTCTCGGCAACCGCGAACATCTCGGGGTCGTCCGGATCGAACACCACCTGCACCAGGCCGTCCCGGTCGCGCAGGTCGACGAAGATCACGCCGCCGTGGTCACGGCGCCGGTTGACCCATCCGACCAGCTCGATTTCCTGGTCGAGCAGCGCCTGGTCGACTTGTCCGCAGGTGTGTGTCCGCATCGGCATTGTCATCAAACCCGTCATGGTGAAAAGCCCGCTATGGTAGCGCCAGCGGCGGGATTTTTCGAGCGCCGCCGGTCGGATCAACCCTCGTCGCGTGAATCCGTCCGGCCCAGGTACGGCTCGGGCGGCGCGGTATCGAGCACGCGCCCGTTGCCATCCCGCCGCGGTGGGACGACCACGCCCAGCGAGACCACCATGCGAAAGCCCTCCTCGACGGTCATGTGAAGCTCGATCAGCTCCGAGCGCGGCACCATGATCACGAATCCCGAGGTGGGATTGGGCGCGGTGGGCACGAACAGCGTCACCAGGTGCTCCTCGGTACGGTCCTGCACCTCGCCGATCGGCTCGCCCGAGACGAAGGCAATCGACCAGGCGTTGCGACGCGGGTACTCGACCAGCACCACCTCGCGAAACGAGCGCGAGTCCTGCGAGACGAAGGTCTCGACCACCTGCTTGACGGCCGAGTAGATACTGCGCACCAGCGGGATGCGGTTTAGCAACCGCTCCCAGGCGTGGATCAGGCTGCGCCCGAGGATGTTGGCCACCAGCGCGCCGGTCAGCAGCACGATCACCACGGCGAAGAACGCCCCCATGCCCGGCAGCTCGAAGCCCAGCAGGGCCTCGGGCCGATACGCCGCCGGCAGGAGCACGATGCTCTTGTCCATGAACGAGATCAGGGCGTTGACCACCCAGAAGGTGACCGCCAACGGTGCCCAGACCAGGATGCCGGCGATCAGCCAGCGACGCAGGGTGACAAAGCGCCCGCCCTTGCCGGGCTTGTCATCCGACTCCGGCCCTTGCTCCTGCCCCGGCGACCGCTCGCTCATGCGCCCCCCACCGGGAGCAACGGCCGGAGCCAGGAGGCGATGGCCGCCAGCAGCGCCAATGCGGCGAGCAGCGTGAACCACTGGCGCAGACGCTGGTAGGACCAGCCCACCGGCAAGCTATCCAGCCAGTGGCGATCGATCTGCCAGGACACCACCAGCAGCAGGAACAGCAGCGAAAGCGACAGCACCGCCCAGGGGAGCATCGCCGCCACCCAGGCGGCCAGCACCAGCAGCGCCCCCCAGCCCAGGCGGTGGCGCGCATCGCCGACCAGCAGGGCGCGCTCGGCCGGCGTGGTTGCCAGCACGACGCCCCAGTGGATTGCGCCGAGAAACCCCAGCATCACCGCCGCGTAGGCCGACAGCGCATCGAGCGCGTGGGCCGACCAGGCCGGCGTGGCCACCCAGGTCAGGGCCGACAGGACCCAGAACGGGATCAACAAGCCGAACGCGAGCAGGTAGGCGGTAGTGCGCATTCCGATCTCCTTGGCCGATGGCCGTCGTCATGCCGGGCGGCACGTGGGACTGTCCGCATTCTACGCCCAAGCCCGGACCGGAACGAAGTCGTCGCCCGAGCTCCGCAAACAACAACGCCCGGGGAGCCCGGGCGTTTGCCAGCATCGGTCCGCGCCGCGCGTCAGCCCGTGTTGAACTTGCGCACCAGGCGCGACAGCTCGTGGGCGTAGCGGGCCACCGACTCGCCGGCATCGGCGGTTTCCTGCGCCGCCTGGGCATTGTCGCTGGTGGTCTCGCTCATGTGCTCGATGCTGGTCTTCATCTCGCCGGAGACGGCCGTCTGCTCCTCGGCGGCCGCGGCGATGCGCGTGCTCATGTCCTCGAGCCGCTCGAAGGCGGTGGCGATCTCGTTGAGCATGCGGTCGGCCTCGGTGACCGCCTCGAGGCTCTTGTTGCTCACCTCGCGACCGGTGGTCATCGCCTCAACCGCCTCGGAGGCGCCCTCGCGCAGGCGGGCGATGATGTCGGTGATCTCGCGGGTGGAATCCTGGGTGCGGTTGGCCAGCGAGCGCACTTCCTCGGCAACCACGGCGAAACCACGCCCCTGCTCGCCGGCACGCGCCGCCTCGATCGCCGCATTGAGCGCCAGCAGGTTGGTCTGCTCGGCGATCGCGCCGATGACGTCCAGCACCTTGCCGATCGACTGCGACTGCTCGGAGAGGTTGGCGACGATGCCCTCGGCACGGGTGAGCACCTCGTCGAGCTCCTCGGCGTTGCGGGCACTGCCGTTGACCTGCCCCAGGCCATCGTGCAACTGGCGGTTCGCCTGCTGGACCGCGGAGCTCGCCTCCTCGGCCCCGCGGGCGACCTCTTCGGCCGCCTCGAGGGTCTGACCCATGCCCGTCATCAGCGAGTCGATGGCCGACTCTTCACGCTTGGCCCCTTCCCGACCGCGCCGCGAGGCGCGCTCGAGGCTCTCGGAGGCCTCGGACATGGCCTCGGAGGAACGGGCCACTTCGCGCACCAGGTTCTGCGCGGTGTCGGCAAAGGTGTTGAACGCCGCGCCCACCTGAGCGATCTCGTCGTTGCCCTCGGCCGGCAGTCGCTGGGTCAGGTCGCCGTCGCCCTCGGCGATATCGCGCATGCGACCGGCGATGTGCTGCAGGGGCCGGGAGATGGTCAGCACCGACAGCCAGGCCAGCAGGCCGACCACCAGGATCCCGGCGATCACCGAGCCGATCTGCCAGTTGCTGGTCGATTCCAGCGCCGCCATCAGGCTCCGGGAGCGCTCGGCGATCTGGCCGCGCTCGCGCTCGACGATCGACTCGACGCCCTGCTCGATCTCCTTGAAGACCGGGGTGAGCTCGGTGCGCACCAGGTAGGCATCCATGCGCCACTTCTCGGAGGCGTGGATGTCGAAGGCGCGATCGGCCGCCTCGATGAACTGCGGCAGCTTCTCGTTGAGCTGCTCGACGGCATCGAGCTGCTCGAAGGTCAGCAGGTAGTCGTACTCCTCGGCGATCTTCTGCGAGCGCTCGAGTACCTGGTTGGCGTAGAGGTTGAAGTTCTCGCGCAGGGCCGGGGAGCGGAAGGAGATAAAGCCGCGCAGGCCGGCGACCACGTTGCCCCAGTCGCCCTGCAGCCGGGCGAGGTCGATCACCAGACGACGACGCGAGTAGCGGCTGGCATCGGCGTTCTCCTCGGCGTTGAGCAGCTGGCCGAGCAGCCCGGAGATCTCGCGCTGCAGGGGGTTGGCGTTCTGGTTGGCGTACTGCATGCCGGGGTTGTTGGCCGCCTCGTCGCCGGAGATGGCGATGATCTTCTCGGCCGTGGTCGTGAAGCGGTCGATCTGCTCGTCGAGGGTGCCGCCGGCGTTGTCGCGGTAGCGCGCCAGCTCGGCCCGCGCGGCCTCGACCTTTTCCAGCGCGTCACGGAAGCGGGCGAGGTCCTCGTCGCGATGGCTCTGCAGGTAGAAGCCCAGCGCCCCGACCCCGCGTTCGACCTGGATGCGGATGGTGTCGGCGGCGAAGGCGGCCGGCTGGCCGCGCTCGACCACTTCCTCGACCTCGTGGGCCACCTTGCTCATGTTCACCATGGTGAGCACGGCAATCGCGACCATCAGGGCCAGAATCAACCCGAACCCCAGCAGGTTCTTCTGCGACAAACTGAAACGATTCAACCAACCTAGCATCTGCTCCTCCTGCCCTCGTGCCTTTATCCGGTCGGGCTAATACCCGCGCGTTTCTTGTGGGCAAGCCGGGTTATCGACCTCGGGGGCGAAAACTTGAAGCCCGAGTTGACCGGCGTCATCCACGCCCTTGTCCCCGGGGCACCCCAACGTCGACAAGATGGCGACAAAATCCCGTCAACTGCCCACGGCATTCATCAGGAACGCCACGAACCCGGCCACGGCTAGCAGGATCAATGCCACCCCCAGCCATTCCTCGCGCGAACCCTTCCGGCTGGCCGCCATCATCGGCTTGACCCGCGGCAGCAGGAACAGCAGCACGGCGCCCAGCAGCACGGCCATGCCGATCTTCATCCACAGATCCATTGCGCCCTCCTTCACGCCCCGACGCCTGTCGGCGCATACAAAGAAGGCCCCTTGCGATGACAAGGGGCCCGGTTCGCCGGCCTCCCCGGCCCGGTCGGGCCGAGAAGCGATCACCGGCATCAGTCGTTCTGGTTCATCCCGAGCAAGCTGAGCAGGTGAACGAACAGGTTGAAGATGTTCAGGTACAGGCTGACGGTCAGCAGCAGGTAGTTATCCTCGCCGCCGTTCACCATCCGGCCGGTGTCGTAGAGGATAAAGCCGCTCATCAGCAGCACCACCGCCGCGGAGATCGCCATCGACAGCGCCGGAATCTCGAGGAAGATGTTGCCCAGCATGGCCGCGAGCACCACGACCAGGCCGACCACGAGAAAGCCGCCCATGAAGGAGAAGTCACGACGCGAGACTAGCGCGTAGCCCGACAGGCCGAGGAAGATCGCGCCGGTACCGCCCAGGGCGGTCATCACGATCTGTCCGCCGTTGGGCAGGGCCAGGTAGTGGCTCAGCATCGGGCCCAGGCCGAAACCCAGCAGGCCGGTGATGGCGAACACCACCCCGAGGCCGGCGGCCGAGTGGGCCGTGCGCGGCAGGACGAACCAGACCAGCACCAGTGCGCCGCCCAGGGTGAGCAGGGAGGTCCAGCCGGGCACGCCGGCGAGCAGGGAAACCGTCGCCATCAGCGCCGAGAACAGCAGCGTCAGCGACAGCATCATGTAGGTGTTGCGGATGACCTTGTGGGTCTCGAGCTGGGAGACCCCCGTCTGGACGGTGGCCTGATTCTCGAATGCCATGCAACCTCACCTCGTCTCTGGTAATCATGTGATTCGGATTGATCCCGGAGTATAAGTGCTATGAACTCAGGCGCAATCGCCCGTCCGTCCTGACCCGAAGGAGTGTTACGTGTCCGACCCCGCCATCCATGCCCGCCGCGTCCTGATCACCGGCTGCTCGTCCGGCATCGGCCGACGGGCCGCCGAGATGCTCGCCGAGCGGGGGCATCAGGTGGTCGCCAGCCTGCGCGACCCGGCCGACGCGGCCGACTGGCCGCACGCCCACATCCCGGCCGTGGTGCTGGACCTGGATGATCCCGAGTCGATTCGCGCCGGGCATACCGCGGCGGTCGAGGCAGCCGGCGGGCCGATCGAGGCGTTGTTCAACAACGGCGCCTACGGCCAGCCGGGCGCGGTCGAGGACCTGAGCCGCGACACCCTGCGCGCCCAGCTCGAGACCAACCTGCTGGGCACGCTCGAACTGACCAATCTCGTCATCCCGTCGATGCGCGAGGCCGGCTTCGGTCGGATCGTGCAGAACAGCTCGGTGCTGGGGGTGAGCGCGCTGGCCTTCCGCGGGGCCTACGTCGCCTCGAAGTTCGCCCTCGAGGGCCTGAGCGACACGATGCGCCTGGAGCTGGCCGGCAGCGGCATCGACGTCTCCCTGATCGAGCCCGGGCCGATCACCTCGCGCTTTCGCGCCAATGCCCAACGCGCCTTCGAGGCGAACATCGACTGGCAGCGCTCGGTGCACCGCGAGGCCTACGAGCGCCAGCTCGAGCGACTGAAGAAACCCGGCCCGGCCGCGCCGTTCACCCTGCCGCCGGAGGCCGTGGTCCGGCGGGTGATCCACGCGATCGAGTCGCGCCGACCGAAGGCGCGCTACCCGGTGACGGTGCCCACCTACCTGTTCGCCGTGCTCAAGCGCCTGTTAACCACCCGCGCGATGGACCGGGTGCTGGCGCGCGCCTCGGGGGGCGGCAAGCGCTGATGAACGCGCTCGACTCGCCCATCGCTCAGCTCTATGTCCTGATCGAGTGGACGATCCGGCTCGCCGCCCTGTTCATCGTGCCGTTGCGCCGGCCGCCCACCGCCGCGACCGCCTGGTTGCTGCTGCTGTTCTTCCTGCCGATCGTCGGACTGGTCATGTACCTGCTGGTGGGCCGGCCGCGCCTGTCGCGTGACCGCGCCGAGAAGATCGCCCATCTCGCGCAGACCCTGCGGCCGATCACCGAACGACTGTCACGGGCCGAACCGCAGGGCAGCGGCAACCTGCCGGCGCGCTTCGCGGCGGTGGACCAGATGGTGCGCCGCTGGCGCCAGTTCCCGCTGTTCGACGGCAACCGCATCGGCCTGATCGACTCGATGGACGCCTTCGCCGCGGAGCTGGTCGACTGGATCGACCGGGCGACCGATCACGTCCACCTGACCTTCTACATCGCGGCGGTCGACCGGGCCACCGCCCCCGTGTTCGACGCCCTGGAACGGGCGGCCGCTCGTGGCGTGGTGGTGAGGCTGATCGTCGACGACTTCGGCTCGAAGGAGACCATGCGGGGACTGCGGCGACTTGCCCGCCGCGGCATCGCCGTGGGCCGGGCCTTCCCGCGCTCCAAGCTGCCACGCAAGTCGGCCCGTTTCGACCTGCGCAATCACCGCAAGCTGGTGGTGATCGACGGGCAGGTGGGCTACGCCGGCTCGATGAACCTGGTGCACCCGGAATTCCGCCGCGGCCAGTGCTACGAGGACCTGATGCTGCGCATCGAGGGACCGGTCGTGCTCGAACTCCAGGCGATTTTCGCCGGCGACTGGTACCTGGAGACGGGCCTCCTGCTCGACACCGAACGCTATTTCCCGACACCGGTCACCGCCGGGCACGAATCCTGCGTCGGGCTGCCGAGCGGGCCCGAATACCCCGAGCCGCTGCTCCAGCGCCTGCTGCTCGGGCTGCTGCACGCCGCCACCGAGCGGGTCGAGATCGTAACGCCGTACTTCGTCCCGGACGAATCCACCCTCGATGCGCTCAAGGCCGCCGCCCGGCGCGGCGTGCACTGCGAGCTGATCCTGCCCGAGTCGCTCGACCACCCGCTGGTGCAACTGGCGCAGGAATCCTACTTCGACGAGCTGCTCGAGGCCGGGGTGACCATCCGCCGCCACCCGGCCCGGCTGCTGCACAGCAAGGTCACCCTGTGCGATGGCCGCATCTCGCTGGTCGGCAGCGCCAACCTCGACGTGCGCTCCTCGCTGATCAACGCCGAGTTCGGCCTGTTGTGCTATTCGAGCGAGACGGCCGCGCGACTGGCCGACCAGATCGAACGCTACCGGCGCGACTGCCCTCGGCTGTCCCCGGAGGACTGGAAGGCGCGCGGCCGGGGACGCATCCTGGCGCAGAACCTCGCCCGCCTGACCTCCCCGCTGCTCTGAGCCCACGCCAAGATGGCAGACGCAACGAAAAACGGCGCCCGATGGCGGGCGCCGTTCGTTACGGAAGGCCTGACCGCGTGATCAGCGGCTGGCGGCCCGCTGGTCGAGAGCGACCAGCATGCGATCCTGCGCGCGCAGCTCCTTCGACAGCTCGCGCGCGGCGACCAGCTCCTGCTCGTCCATCTCGCCGAGGAACGATTGCATCAGCTCGTCGGCAGCCCGGTGGCCGTTTTCCACCATCGGGCTCAACAGGCCGTAGGCGGCCACGTAGTCCGGCTCGTCCAGACCCAGGCCGTGGGCGTACATCATGCCGAGGTTGTAGCGCGCCACGGTGTGACCCTGAGCGGCGGCCTCGCGGTACCAGTGCAGGGCCTTGTCGTAGTCCGGCTCGACGCCCTCTTCGCCGAGGTAGAGTGCGGCGAGGTTGCTCTGCGCCCGGGCGTAACCCTTCTCGGCGGCCCGCTCGAACCACTCGAGCGCCTTGGCCCGGTCGCGCTCCACGCCCTGGCCCTCGAAGTACATGGTGCCGACCGCCAGCTGGCTCGGGGCGAAGCCGGCATCGGCCGCCGCGCGATACCAGCGCATGCCGAGCTCGTGGTTCGTCTCGACCATCTTGCCGTTGCAGTACATGTGACCCAGCACGTACTGGGCGAAGATGTCGCCCTTCTCGGCCTTGGGGAGCCAGTGCTCGACCCCGCCGTTCTCGTAGAGATCCTGCGCGACCGCCGCGGGGACGTCGGCCGCCTGCGCCGACAGCGGCACGGCGAGGCCGCCGGCCGCCAGCGAAAAGGCCACCGCCCGTGCCAGCCGGCCGGCGCCGAAAGTGTTGATGCGTTCCATGATCCCTGCCCTCGTTCTGCTCCGATACCTGGGGAACCCCTGCACGAATGCCGAACCCCGCAGAGCGGTATGGCATTCGTGCAGCGGCTCCGTCAACTAAGCATGCCCACGAAAAGGTGGAAATTCAATCACAAAATGTCACGCCGAGTGACTGATTTCGCAGGAAAAAATATCACCGCAATCGCATATCCGCGCATCAGCACATCGTGATGGAACGCGGCTCGGCAACGAGGTCAGTGGGCGATCGCCAGCTGGAAGGCAAACATCACCATGAACGACAGCACCACCACTGTGCCCACACGCCCGGCCGACAGCCCGCGGTTGGCGTCGGGCAGCAGCTCGGCGAACACCATCCAGATCATCGCCCCGGCCGCCAGACCCAGGCCGATCGGCAGGAAGGGCTCGAAGGCGGTCACGAACAGGTAGGCCGGGATCGCCATCAACGGCTGCGGCAGGCTGGAGAAGATCGCCCAGCCCGCCGCCTGCCAGACCGGCACGCCGCGCGGCACCAGCACCAGGGCGATCGCCAGCCCCTCCGGGATGTTGTGCACGGCGATCGCCGCCGTGATGAACATTCCCAGTTCCTCGCCACCGCCGTAGGAGACCCCGACGCCGACGCCCTCGGCGAAGGAATGGATCGTCATCACGCCGACGATCATCAGGGCCTTCTTGGCATCCGCCGCCTGCAGGTCGCTGACGTCCGGGGTGTGGTGCCGATCGAGCCAGCGATCGGCCAACACCACCAGCACCAGCCCCGAGGCCATCCCCGCGAGCGTCCGCCAGGAACCGATCGCGCTGCCCTCGGCAACCAGGCTGTGGCTGGCCGCCAGCATCAGGCCCGCCGCCATCGCCGCGCCGGCCGCGAGCCAGCGCTCGTCCACGTGCCGGGCGAACGCGAGCGGGATGGCGCCCAGCCCGGTGGCCAGCGCCGTGATCAACGCGGCGATAAAGACCGTCAGCAGACTGACCTCAAGCACCATAATCGGGCCCTGATGAGCGAATGTCGGTTGACCCTAGATCGTCGACCGCCCTAAATCCACGCATTACCTTGAGCCCGCCGACGGCCAACCGAGATCCAGCTCCCCCAGCGGCTGCGCCTCCCGGGCCTCGAGCCCCGAACAGGTCACACCCAGCAGCCGAATCGGCCGGCGACCGGCCTCGGTGTCATCGAGCAATCCCGGCAAGGCACCCAGCAACTCGCCCGCCGACGACAACGGTCGAGTGAAGGTGCGCCGGCGGGTGATCTGGACGAAATCCGCGTACTTCACCTTGAGCGTGACCGTGCAGGCGACCAGCTCGCGCGCCGCCAGGTCGCGGGCCACGCGCTCGGCCAGCGGCGGCAGGGCCGCCTCGACCGCCTCGCGGCCGACCAGGTCGTTCGGATAGGTGGTCTCGTGACCGAGCGACTTGCGCTCGCGCCGGCTCTGCACGGGGCGCTCGTCGATGCCGCGCGCGATCTGGTAGTAGTGCCGTCCGGCCTTGCCGAACCATTCGACCAGCTCGTGCAGCTCGTGGCGGCGCAGGTCGCCGCCGGTGTGGATGCCGCGGGCCTTCATGCGTCGCTCGGTGGCCGGGCCAACGCCGTGAAAGTCGCCCACCGGCAGGTCCTGGATGAATCCGGGCGCGGCCTCGGGGTCGATCAGGTAGAGCCCGTCGGGCTTGTCCACGTCGGAGGCGAGCTTGGCGAGAAACTTGTTGTAGGACACGCCCGCCGAGGCGACCAACCCGGTGGTCTCGCGTATCGCCGCCTTGATCTCGCGCGCCATCAGGGTGGCCGATCCGCGACAGGCCGGACTGTCGCTGACGTCGAGGTACGCCTCGTCGAGCGAAAGCGGCTCGATCCGCTCGGTGTAGCGCCGGAATACCTCGTGGATCTGGCGCGAGACCGCGCGGTAGACATCGAAGCGCGGCCGCAGGAAGACCACCTCCGGGCAGGCGCGTGCCGCGCGCGCCGCCGGCATGGCCGAATGGATGCCGAACCGACGCGCCTCATAGCTCGCCGCCGCGACCACGCCTCGCCCGGCCGGGTCCCCCCCGACCACCACGGGCCGCCCGCGCAACTCGGGCCGGTCGCGCTGCTCGACCGAGGCATAGAAGGCATCCATGTCGACGTGGATGATCTTGCGCATCGCCGTCTGCCCGCGCCGCCTCAGCGGGGCCGCTGGGCCAGTTCGGCCCGGTTGCGCCCGGCTGCCTTGGCGCGGTACATCGCCCGATCGGCCGCGCGCACCAAGTCATCGCCGGTGACCGCATGGTCGGGGTAGAGGGTCACGCCGATACTCGCCGAGACGGCCACCGTCTGTCCCTCGACCCCGATCGGCTCGGCCAGCGACCGGCAGAGCGCCCCGGCGACCGCCAGGGCCTCGTCGCTGTCGCCGACGGCGTGCAGGAGGACGACGAACTCGTCGCCGCCCAGTCGCCCCACCAGGTCGGATTCGCGCACGCCGGCCAGCAGCCGCCGGGCGGTGGTCAGCAGCACCTCGTCGCCCGCGGCATGGCCGAGTCGATCGTTGATGGGCTTGAACTCGTCGAGGTCGATGAACAGCAGGGCTTCCTTCTCGCCGTGGCGCGCGGCCAGGCGCAATGCCTGCTCGAGATGCTCGAAGAACAGCGCGCGGTTGGGCAGGCCGGTGAGCGCGTCGTGCTGGGCGAGATGACGGATGCGCTCCTCCATGGCACGGCGCTCGGTGATGTCGCGGGCGATGCCCAGAAAGGCGGTGACCTGGCCGTCATCGTCGCGCAGCGGCGCGGCGTTGCTGGTGTGCCAGCGCCAGCCATCGTCGCGGTGGCGCACCCGGTACTCGATGCCGCCGCGCGGCTCGCCACTGCCCAGCACCTCCTCGAGAAACGCGAGACACCGCGGCAGGTCGTCCGGGTGGAGGTAATCGCGGATGTGCGTGCCCACCACGTCCTCGACGGCATGACCGAGCGACGTGACCCAACTGGGAGAGACGTAGCTGAGCACCCCGTCGGGGGTCAGGGTGTAGATGATGTCGTTGGCGTTCTCGACCAGTTGGCGGAAGCGGGTCTCGCTCCGCCAGACCTCCGCCTCGAGCGCCTTGCGCCGGGAGATGTCGTTGACGTAGCCGGTCCAGATGATCGTGCCGTCGGCCAGCCGCTGGGGCAGGTCGTTGGCCTCGACCCAGCGCAGGCTTCCGTCACGATGCCGCATGCGAAATTCCCCCTGCCAGGGCGTCAGCGACTCGCCGTGGGCGATGCTTTCGCCGATGACCCGCTCGTAGTCCTCCGGGTGGATTCGATCGAGCAGGGCGCCCGCATCGGCAAGCACCTCGGCCTGACTGACCCCGAACATCACCTCGACGCGCTCGCCGACGAACAGAAAGCGCCAATCGTCGCCGCCCGACCAGCTCAGCTGGTAGACAAAGCCCGGCAGATGCGGCGCGACCGTCTGCAGCTGCTGGGCGAAGTCGCGACTCCAGGTGATATCCCGGGCCGAGCCGAGCAGTTCGATCACCTCGCCACGCCCGTCGCGCAACGGACTCAACTGGACCTGCCAGCTGCGACTGCCGCTGGGCACATCGAGGATCGATTCGATCAGGGCCGGCTCGCCGCTGGCGAAACACCCGGCGTACACGGCCTCGAGAGGCGCGGCCTGATCGACGGGCAGCAGCTCGCGCGGCGTCTTGCCCACGATCTGTTCGCGGGAAAGCCCGGTGTCACGCAACAGGGCGGCGTTGACTTCGCGATAGACGAAATCGCCGTCGGCCCGACGCCCGATCACGAAGAGCACGTCCTGAGACTGCTCGAAACAGGCCTGGTAGGAATCTTGCGGCATTGCTGCCCTCATTATCCGCCCGCACTGGATGTGCCGAGTATGGGCAGTATGCGGCCAACCACGGGGGGACAAAACACGGCGCGGGAACGGTGCCCGATACCCGCAACGAAAAACCCCCGATCCGGGGATCGGGGGTTTGACGGAAAACTGTGGTGGCCAGAGAGGGAATCGAACCCCCGACACGGGGATTTTCAATCCCCTGCTCTACCAACTGAGCTATCTGGCCAAGGTCGCTTGTCGCTGCCGGCGGCCTGAGATCAGGCGCCGTCGCCGGGCGACGAGGCTGCGCATTTAACGGCAAAATCGACGCGCGGTCAACCCCGCCGGCGGCGGATCAGCGCAGATCGGGGCGCCGCGAGTCGAGACGTTTTCCGAGCAAAGGCTGACGCGCCGCGGCGGGCATTGTATGCTCCGGGTTCGGGGAGCTTTCCCGACCCAACCCATTCAATCCGCCCGAGACGCGAACCGACATGGCCGCACGCACCGCGCAGATTCGCCGCGAGACCAACGAGACCCGCATCGCCATCGAGATCAACCTCGACGGCGAGGGCCGGGCCCGGCTCGAGACCGGCGTTCCGTTCTTCGAGCACATGCTCGACCAGGTCGCCCGCCACGGGCTGATCGACATCACCCTGACCTGCGACGGCGACACCGAGATCGACGATCACCACACGGTCGAGGACTGCGGCATCGTGCTGGGCCAGGCGGTGGCCAAGGCCGTCGGTGACAAGCGCGGCATCATCCGCTACGGGCACGCCTACGTGCCGCTCGACGAGGCGCTCTCGCGGGTGGTGATTGACCTGTCCGGTCGCCCGGGGCTGGAGTTCCACTGCGACTTCACCCGCTCGCTGATCGGCCGCTTCGAGACCGAGCTGGTCGAGGAGTTCTTCCGCGGCTTCGTCAATCACGCCGGGGCCACGCTGCACGTCGACAACATCCGCGGGCGCAACGCGCACCACCAGGCCGAGACCATGTTCAAGGCCTTCGGTCGGGCATTGCGCATGGCATTGAGCGCCGACGAGCGCCAGGCCGACGTCGTTCCCTCGACCAAGGGCTCGCTGTAATGCAGATTGCGGTGGTCGACTACGGGATGGGCAACCTGCGCTCGGTGGTCAAGGCCATCGAGCACGTCGCCCCGGACGACGCCCACGTGGTGCTGACCGACGCCCCCGAGGTGATCCTGGAGTCCGAGAAGGTGGTCTTCCCCGGCCAGGGCGCGGCAGCCCAGTGCATGGCCAAACTCGAGGAGCGGCACCTGCCCGAGGCCCTGCGCGAGGCCGCGCGAACCCGGCCGTTCCTCGGCATCTGCATGGGAATGCAGGTGCTGCTGGATCGCTCCGAGGAAAACGACGGCGTCGACTTGCTGGGCTGGTTCCCGGGCCAGGTCAAGCGCTTCGAGCCGGGCGACGAGCACCTCAAGGTGCCCCAGATGGGCTGGAACCAGCTGCATCAGGCGCAGGAGCACCCGTTGTTCGACGGAATCCGCCAGGACGCGCGCTTCTACTTCGTGCACAGCTATTACTGCGAGCCGGCGAACCCGGCGCACTCGGTGGCCACCGCGACCTACGGGCAGACCTACTGCGCCGCGCTGGCCGACGACTACGTCTTCGCCATCCAGGCGCACCCGGAGAAGAGCGCCGACGACGGCCTCAGGCTCCTGGCCAATTTCACCCGCTGGTCCGGACCGTGGTCCTGACCGCTTCAAAACACGACAGACGCGTATCGAGGACGCCCGAATCATGCTCCTGATCCCCGCCATCGATCTGAAGGAAGGCAAATGCGTGCGCCTGCGCCAGGGCCGCATGGAGGACGACACCGTCTTTTCCGACGACCCGGTCGCCGTGGCCGGTCGCTGGGTGGAGGCCGGCGCCCGCCGCCTGCACCTGGTCGACCTGGACGGCGCCTTCGCCGGCAGCCCCAAGAACCGCGAGGTCATCAAGGCCATCTGCGAGGCCTACCCGGACCTGCCGATCCAGGTCGGCGGCGGCATCCGCGACGAGGCCACCATCGAGCAATACCTCGAGCTGGGCGTCGAGTTCGTGATCATCGGCACCAAGGCCGTCTCAGAACCGCACTTCGTCGAGGACGTCTGCCTCGCGTTCCCGGGCCACATCATCGTCGGCCTGGACGCGCGTGACGACAAGGTGGCCATCGACGGCTGGTCGAAGCTCTCGCACCACGACGTCTACGACATGGCCCAGCGCTTCGAGCAGGACGGCGTGGCCGCGATCGTGTTCACCGACATCTCGCGCGACGGCATGATGCAGGGCGCGAACATCGAGGCCACGCGCAAGCTGGCGAAATCGGTGCGCGTCCCGGTGATCGCCTCGGGCGGCGTGACCGACATGAACGACATCGACCGCCTGATCGAGGCGGCCGACGACGGCGTCTCCGGGGCGATCATCGGCCGGGCGCTCTACGAAGGCACCATCGACCTCCGGGAGGCGCAGAAGCGCATCGACGACCGCGCGGGCATCCCGCCGTTCTCCGAGTAGGCCATGGGGCTCGCCAAACGCATCATTCCCTGCCTGGACGTGGCCGAAGGCCGCGTGGTCAAGGGCGTGCAGTTCGAGGGCCTGCGTGACGCCGGCGACCCGGTCGAGGCGGCGCGCCGCTACAACCAGGCCGGCGCCGACGAACTGACCTTCCTCGACATCTCTGCCTCCCACGAGGGGCGCGAGACCATGCTGCACGTGGTCGAGGCGGTCGCCGCCGAGGTGTTTATCCCGCTGACCGTCGGCGGCGGCATCCGCACGCTGGCCGACGTGCGCCGGCTCTTGCACGCCGGCGCCGACAAGGTCTCGATCAACACCGCGGCCGTGCATCATCCCGAGCGCATCAAGGAGATGAGCGACGCGGTCGGCTCGCAATGCATCGTGGTCGCCATCGACGCCCGACGCGTCTCCGGCGAGGACGAGCCGCCGCGCTGGGAGATCTTCACCCACGGCGGGCGCAACCCGACCGGGCTGGACGCGGTCAAATGGGCCGAGCACATGGCCGATCTGGGCGCCGGCGAGTTGCTGGTCACCAGCATGGACCGCGATGGCATGCAGCAGGGCTTCGATCTGGAGCTGACCCGCGCCATCAGTGATGCCGTGCCGATCCCGGTGATCGCCTCCGGTGGCGTGGGCAACCTCGATCACCTGGTCGAGGGCATCATCGACGGCCACGCCGACGCGGTACTCGCGGCCAGCATCTTCCACTTCGGCACCCACAGCATCGGCGAGGCCAAGGCCGTAATGGCCGAGGCCGGCATCGAGGTGCGCGACTGACCCCGATGCGGCGCACCTCGGGGGCGGCCCGCCTGGAACCGTGCAGGCCATCCCCGTCCATCCCTGATATACTCCGGCGCCGCCCGCCCACCGCGACAACGATGGCAGTTCAGTGACCGAATCCCAGGCAAGTTCGCCGACCACACCCCCGGCATTCCGCGAATCGCGCGACTGGATCGAGGCGATCGTCTTCGACGAGAACGGCCTGGTGCCGGCCATCGCGCAGGACGCCGAGACGGGCCGGGTACTGATGTTCGCCTGGATGAACCGCGAGGCGGTCGAAAAGACGGTCGAGCTGGGCGAGGCGGTGTACTTTTCGCGCTCGCGCCAGAAACTCTGGCACAAGGGCGAGCAGAGCGGCCACACCCAGACGGTGCGCGAGATCCGGCTCGACTGCGACGGCGACGTGCTGCTGCTGGCGATCGAACAGCACGGCGGCATTGCCTGCCACACGGGCCGCGAGTCCTGCTTCTTCCGCCGGCTCGAGCACGGCCGCTGGCAGACGACCGACGAGGTCAAGAAATCCCCGGGGGCGATCTATGGCAACGGCTGATCACCATCAGGTGCTGGAACAGCTCGCCGCCCTGCTCGAAGAGCGCAAGGGCGCGGACGCGGGCAGCTCCTACGTCGCCAGCCTGTACAAGAAAGGCCGGGCCAAGATCGCCCAGAAAGTGGGCGAGGAAGGGGTCGAGGTCGCGCTCGCCGCGGTGGGCGACGATCGAGACGAACTGATCAACGAGATGGCCGACCTGTGGTTCCACAGCCTGGTGCTGCTGGCCGATGCCAACCTAACCCCGGCGGACGTGCTCGCGGAGCTCGAACGCCGATTCGGACTGTCGGGCCTTGAAGAAAAGGCACGGCGCGCACAAGATTGACAGGACATAAGTAGGAGATCGCGATCATGGGTACTTTTAGCATCTGGCACTGGCTGATCATTCTCGCCATCGTGCTGCTTCTGTTCGGCACCAAGCGCCTGAAAAACCTCGGCTCCGATCTCGGCAGCGCGATCAAGGGTTTCAAGTCGGCCGTCAAGGAAGAGTCCGAGAAGGACGAGGACGAGGCCAAGCGCACCGAGAACCTGGAGCACAAGGAGAGCGAGCAGCCCAACGCCAACCGGGTGATCGAGAGCGAGACCATCGAGGCGGGCAAGGAAAAGACTGCCGAGAAGTCCGACGAGCGCAAGGGCAGCTGATCGCCGCCCTGGCGCAGGATTGATCCGTGTTCGGTTTCAGCTTCTGGGAAGTCTTCCTCGTTCTGGTCGTGGCCTTGCTGGTCATCGGCCCGGAACGACTGCCCGGCGTGGCGCGCAAGGCCGGCGAGTGGACCTACAAGGTTCGCAAGTTCGTCGCCAACGCCAAGGCCGAGATGGACAGCGAGTTCAACATGCAGGACATGAAGCAGCTGCTGAACTCGCAGGAATCCGAGATCAGCAAGCTGCGCGCGATGGTCGAGGAGACCCGCCACGACCTCTCGGACACCGAGAACAGCGTCAAGGGCGCGCTCTCGGACGCCGAGCAGACCATGCGCGACTCGGCCGCCGGCGAAAAGGCGCGCCAGGACTCGGCCAGACGGCTTGCGGCCCTGGATGAAAGCGGCCGCGCCCCGGGCGAGGAAGACGACTTCGAGGACGAGCTGAGCCGCTTGGAATCGGAGACCGGCGAGAGCTTCCGCCGCCCGTTCGAGCCGGCCGAGCCCGACACCCCGGCCGAGCCGACCACGACCCAGGAATCGACGGCAAAAGACCAAGATGAGCCAACGGAACGCGGACGCGACAACTGACGAACCCTCCGGTCTGGCGGGTTTCGTCTCGCACCTGGTCGAACTGCGCAACCGGCTGATCAAGTCGGTGGGCGTGGTCTTCGTCCTGTTCCTGGCCCTGTTCCCGTTCCGCAACGACCTGTTCCGGATTCTCTCCGATCCGCTCTCGCGTTTCCTGCCGGAAGACACGGGCATGATCGCGGTGCAGGTGGCCTCGACCTTCTTCATCCCGCTCAAGCTCGCCGGCTTCACCGCCCTGTTCATCTCCATCCCGTTCCTGCTCTACCAGCTGTGGGCCTTCATCGCCCCGGGGCTGTACCAGCACGAACGCAAGATGGTGATCCCGCTGGTCTTCTCCAGCACCATCCTGTTCTACATCGGCGCGGCGTTCGCCTACTTCGCCGTGTTCCCGGTGGTCTTCGGCTTCCTCTCGGGCACCGGCCCGGCCGAGGTCAGCTACGCACCGGACATCAACGAGTACCTGAGCTTCGTCATCACGATGTTCTTCGCCTTCGGCTTCGTCTTCGAAGTGCCGGTGGCGGTGGTGCTCCTGATCCTGATCGGCGTCGTCACGCCCCAGCAGCTGGCCGAGAAGCGCCGCTACGCCATCCTGGTGGCGTTCATCATCGGCGCGATCTTCACCCCGCCGGACATCCTGTCGCAGTTCATGATGGCGATCCCGGTGTGGTTCCTCTACGAGTTGGGGATCATCATCGGCCGGCTGCTGCTGCGACAGCAGGGCGGCCCGGTACTGCCGACGGACGACGAGCCCGACGGCACGCCGCCGGACGGCGGCCCGAGTGCTGGCGCAGGCGATGGATCGGGCAAGGGCCCGGGTGGCGGCTCACCCGCCGGCACCGGTGGCGCGTCAGCCAGCGGAACGGGGCGAGCCTACGAGACCGAGAAGGACGAGGACTTCGACTTCGATCGCGCCTTCGAGGAAATCGAGCGCGAGCAGCAGTCGCTGGAGGCGATCGAGGCCGAGGCCCGGCGCGAGTCCGAGGAAGACGAGGCGGCGAAGGATCAAGCCGACAAGGACGAGGCCCCCAGCCCGTCCGACGCAGACGACAAGCGCGGTGACAACCCGGCCGGCCCGTCGTCCGAGACGAACGACGAACGCAACGACCGGCGCTAAACCGGTCGCCCCGGTTGCCGACGGCGACCGGGCGGAGGGCACCACCGCCCTCCCGACCCAGAATGAATCGGATGGCCCGCTGCCCCCGCCGGGCGGAAGCCGGCACGCGCCACCCGATTCGTTCCGGTGAACCCAACCGAAACACGAACAAGGAACGCACACCCATGTCCAATATCGCCCCGCGACGCCCCGTCCTGCTCGTGATCATGGACGGCGTCGGCGTCAACCCGAGCCGCATGCACAACGCCGTCAGCCTGGCCGACACCCCGCGCCTCGACGAGCTGTTCGCCCACCACCCGCATACCGTGATCGAGGCCTCGGGCCGGGCCTGTGGCCTGCCGGACGGCCAGATGGGCAACTCCGAGGTCGGTCACCTGACCCTGGGCAGCGGTGCGATCAACCGCCAGGACCTGGTGCGCATCGACGACGCGATCAAGGACGGCAGCTTCTACGAGAACGCCGCCATCAACCAGGCCATGCAGAAGGCCGCCGATGCCGATCGCCCGATCCACCTGATCGGGCTGGTCTCCGACGGCGGCGTGCACAGCCATGTCCGGCACCTGCTCGCCCTGATCAAGATGGCGAAGAAGATCGGCGCCCGGCCGCTGATCCACATGATCACCGACGGCCGCGACACCGCGCCGAAATCCGCGCTGGGCTACCTCGACCAGCTCGAGCCGAAGCTCAAGGACGCCAAGGGCGCGATCGCCACGATTAGCGGCCGCTATTACGCCATGGACCGCGACCAGCGCTGGGAGCGCACGGAAGAGGCGTTCAACGCCATCGTGCGCGGCGACGGCCCGCGCTTTAAGGATGCCCGCGAGGCGCTGGCCGCCTCCTACGAGGCCGAACAGCACGACGAGTTCATCCGCCCGGCGGTGCTCGACGGCTTCGAGCCGCTGTCGGCCGACGACGCGATGATCTTCTTCAACTTCCGCAACGACCGCCCGCGCCAGCTCACCGAGGCGCTGGGCCAGGCGGAGTTCACCGGCTTCGATCGCGGCGACTACCAGCCGATCGTGGTCACCTGCCTGACCGAGTACGACCCGCGCTTCCTCTCGCCGATCGGCTTCCCGCCGGAGCGGCCCAAGAACGTGCTGGCCGAGGCGATCAGCCAGGCCGGCATCAAGCAGTTCCACTGCGCCGAGACCGAGAAGTACGCCCACGTGACGTTCTTCTTCAACGGCGGCAAGGAAGAGACCTTCGCCGGCGAGGACCGCGTCATGGTGCCCTCGCCCAAGGTCGCGACCTACGACCTGCAACCGGAGATGAGCGCGCGCGAGGTGGCGGATGCCGCCATCGACGCGGTGCGCGCCGAGCAGTACGGCTTCGTGCTGGTCAACTTCGCCAACGGCGACATGGTGGGCCACACCGCCGTGCGCGAGGCGGTGATCAAGGCGATGGAAACCGTCGACCACGAGGTCGGCCGCCTGGTGGACGCCGCCAGCGAACAGGGCTACTCGATCATCCTCACCGCCGACCACGGCAACTGCGACGAGATGGTCGACCCGGTCACCGGCGACCCGCACACCCAGCACACCACCTACCCGGTGCCCTGCATCGTCATCGACAAGACCCCGGTGCGCCTGCGCACCGGCGGCGGCATCGCCAATATCGCGGCCACCGTGCTCGAACTGATGGGCCTGCCGTTGCCGAAGAAGATGAAACGCTCGCTCTTGCTCGACAAGCCGTCGAGCTAAACCCCGCGAGCAGAAAGAAGGCCGCCCCGTCCATAGTGGATGGGGCGGCCTTTCGTTTGTCCGACCGGTTGCCGCTCCGACGGAGGGAGCCGTTTAGACCTCGGGCACCTGGGACAGCCGGAACCGGCCCACCCGCTCGCCGAGCGCGTCGGATTGCTCGCGCATGGCCTCGCCCATCCGCTCGTTCTCCCGGCTGACCTCGATCGCCTCGCCGGCGAGTACCGCGATCTCCTGCAGGGCGGCGCCCAGGTCATGGGCCTCACCGCGTTGCGCCTCGGCGGCTGTGGCGATGCGCGCGTTCATGTCGCGAATCTTGCCCACGGCCTGATCGATCTCGCGCAGCTGCCCGCCGGCCTTCTCCGCCTCGGTCAGAGTGCGGGTCGCGTACTCGCCCGAATCCGCCATCAGGGCGGCCGCCTCATGCATGGTGGCCTTGAGCGCCCCGATCATCTCCGCAATACGGTCCGTCGATTCGCGCGTGCGCTTGGACAGGGTGCGCACCTCGTCGGCCACCACCGCGAACCCCCGTCCGTGCTCGCCGGCCCGCGCCGCCTCGATCGCCGCGTTCAGCGCCAGCAGGTTGGTCTGCTCGCTCACCGCGCGAATCATGTCGACCACCGAACCGATCTCGCCGCCGTGCTCATCGAGCTGATGGATGATCGCGCCGGCCTGCTCGAGCCGATCGGTCAGGGCCTGGAGCGATCCGAGCGTGGCGTCAATGCGCTCGATGCCCCCGGTCGACAAGCGGTCCACCTCCCCGGCGTAGCGCGCGGCGTGCTCCGAGTGGCTCACCACCTCGTCGACCTCGGCCAGGTTGCGCTCCATCAACTCGTTCGCCCGCGCCGTGGCGCGCTCCTGGCGGTGCATGCCGTCGACCACCCGCGCGCCGGCCTCGCTCAGGGCCGCCGACCGGGCCTTCATGGACGCGGCCACCTCGGTCACCTGGCCGACCACGGACTCGAACTGCCCGCAGGTGTCATCGAGGGCCCGGCCCATGGCACTGACCTCGTCGTTGCGGGCCAGCCCGGTGCGGGCGGTCAGGTCGCCATCCACGATTCTGGCGGCCACGGCCAGCACACGATCGAGACTGCCCCGCAGGTAGCGGGTGGTAGTGACCGCGAGCAACCCTCCGATCAACAACGAGAGCACCACGATGCCGATCAGAACCAGGCGATTGCGCTCCATGCGATCGGCCACTGCCTCGCGCTGCATGGCCAGATCCTCGCGTAGAAAATCGGTCAACCGCGCCAGCGAGGCGCGCGCCTCGTCCAGCTTCGGCGCGCCGTCGTTTTCCAGCAGGGTCAGCGCCGGCTCGATCTGGCCCTGATCCGCCTTCTCGCGCACGGCGGCATGCACCTCGAGGTACCCCGTCCACGGGGCACGGAAGGCCTCGATCAACCCCCGCTCGCGCTGGCTCAGCCCGGAACGCATCGCCTCGACCTGCTCCTCGATGCGTAACGCGGCGGCTTCCGCGGCATCGAAATACGCGCGCGATTGCGGGATTCTCAGGGTCGCACGGGCCAGCAGCCCGCTTTTCTGCGCGGTCTGGAACGTCTCCAGTTCACTGACCAGCATCTGCGAGAGCTGCGCGCGCTCGATCACCTCGACACTCAACCGCTGCACGACCGTGGCCAGATCCCGTGACTGGAACACCGACACGCTCGCGACGGTAATCAGCAGCACGAGCAAGGCCCCGAACCCAAGCCACAGTCGCTGCGCTATCCCCCAGTTGAACCCCCGCATGGTCACTCCCGTGAATTAAAAGGAGGCGCACCTTACGACGGCCGCGTTGCAACCGCATGACAACCCGAACCATGCGCACGACGGCCATTAAAGGCCGAGGCGGCGGACACGACCTGGTCGACAGGACATGGCGGGCCTTCCATCGCTCGTGGACGTTATGTTATAACATTGGCTCGTTTTCGTTGACCAGGAAGTTGTCCGCATGAATCGCCACCTTCGTCTGAAAACCAGTCATTACGCGTTGGCAGGGGCCGCGGTGTGGCTGACCGCACAGCCCGTCCAGGCACAGGACTCGCCCCTGCCGCTGAACCCGAAGCTTTCGGTCATCGTCGATGGCGTCTACTACGACGACAGCCTCGACGGCCATGGTGATGCGATGCTCGGTGAGACCGCCGGCATCTTCGCCGCGCATGGTCACGAGGATGAGGGCGAAGACGATCACGGCGGGCACGAACACGGGCTGGAACAGGGATTCAATCTTCGCCACACCGAGGTGGTCCTTAGTGGCAGCGTCGACGGGATGGTTGACGCGCGCCTGAACGTCGCCATCTCCGACGAGGGCGACGTGGAGCTCGAGGAGGCCTTCGTCGCCAGCACCGGCCTGCCGGCCGGGCTGCGGATCAAGGCGGGCAAGTTCTACTCCGGCATCGGCTACACGAATGACAAGCACCCGCACGCATGGGACTTCGTCGATCAGAACCTGGCCTACCGCACCCTGCTGGGCGACCATGGCCTGTCGGACACCGGCCTGCAACTGACCTGGCTGCCGGCCTGGGATCACTACACGCTGTTCGGTATCGAGGCATTCCAGGGCGACAACAACGAACGCCTGGGCACCGAGGCCGAGCATGCCCACGAGTTGCCCGACCGCGACAAGGCCCCGCGGCTGTGGACGGCGTTCGCCAAGTGGTCCCCGGACCTCGGCCACGATCACGCCGTACAGCTGGGCGCCTCGGCGGCCTTTTTCCGCAGTCACCAGGAAATGCACCACCATGGCGAACCGGACGAGCACGGCCTCGACGGTGACGCACGCCTGGTTGGCGTGGATGCCGTCTACAAGTACGACTCCGGCCGGGCCTACGGCCAGGGCGACTGGCGCGTCTCCGGCGAGTACCTGTGGGTGGACAAGAACCTCGAGGTCGCCCACCACGAGAGCAACCCGGGCGTGATTGGCGAGGCGCGCGACTTCTCCGAGGACGGCCTGTATGTTCAGGCAACCTACGGCATCGCGCCGCGCTGGGAGGTCGGTCTGCGCTACGATGCCGTCGGCTTTACCAACGAGAAGCGGGGACCGCGCCCGGCCGTCAACGCCGATTACGACGAAAGCGAACGCTGGACGGCGGCAGCCACCTGGCACATCAGCGAGACCAGCCGCATCCGTGCCCAGGTCGCGCAGGTGAGCGGGGCCGTCGGCGATCACCGCGAGGATTACACGCAGTTCTACCTGCAGTACCAGATGAGCCTCGGCGCTCACGGCGCGCACACCTTCTAAGGGAGACGGATCATGCTCAAACGGCTGCTCATCACGCTGGCGTTCCTGCTGCCGGGCTCGCTCCACGCCGCGGATCTGCGCGTCGTGGCAACCACGAACTCGATGGGCGCACTGGCCACGGCCGTCGGGGGCGAGCGCATCAGCCTGACCGTGCTCGCCCCACCGGACCGCGACGCCCACTTCCTGCAGGCCAGACCATCGATGATGCGCGACCTGCGCCGCGCCGATCTCGTCATCGCGGTGGGCGCCGGACTCGAGGCCGGCTGGCTGCCGGTGGCGGTCAAGCGGGCCGCCAACCGTGATATCCAGCCTGGCCAGCCCGGCCACTTCCAGGCCGCCGAGCACGTCGAACTGCTCGACGTGGGCGAGTCCGGCGCCGGCCATACGCACGCCTCGGGCAATCCGCACTTCAACCTCGATCCGCGCCGGATGCGCACGTTGCTGCCGGCGCTGGCCGAGCGGCTGGCCGACATCGACCCGGCCGGCGCACCGGCCTATGAAGCGAACGCGGCCGCCGCGGTCGCGCGCATCGAAACCCGGATGCCCCAGTGGCAGGCAACGGTGGCAGGAGCACCCGGCGCGGTATTCCACCACGCCGACACCCGCTACCTGATGGACTGGCTCGAGCTGCCCACCCTGGGCTACCTCGAGCCCGTGCCCGGCGTGCCGCCCACCGCCCGACACATCAGCGAGCTGGCCGAGTCGCTCGAGGGGCGTGACGGGGTGATCATCCACGCGCCCTACTACCCCGAAAGCGGGCCGAAGAAGCTCGGCGACGCGCTTGGCTGGCCCATCGAGCAACGCTACACCGAGCCAAGCGAGCCAACCCTCGAGGGCTGGGTCGACCTGATCGACGGCTGGGTCGACGCGCTCGCCCCCCGCGACTAGATGCTGCTCGACCTGCACCAGGTTGTCACCGCCCCGCCGGGGGCGTCGACACCGCGTATCGGCCCGATTTCCCTGTCGGTGGATGCCGGCGAGCTGGTCGCGCTCACCGGCCCCAACGGCGCGGGCAAGTCCACCCTGCTCGCCGCCATCACCGGGCGCGCGCCGGTCCTCTCAGGCGCATGCCACCTCGCCACCGGCACCCGCGTGCAACTGGTCGAACAGGCCCACCCGCATGATCGCGATCTGCCGGTCAGCGGCCGCGACTTCCTCGCCGCCACCGGGGCCGACCCGCACCCACCCGCGCCCTTGAACGACTGGCTCGACCGCCGCCTCGATGCCATGAGCGGCGGGCAGCGCCAGCTGCTGCGCGTCTGGGCGGGCCTGACCGCCCCGGGCGACCTTGTCCTGCTCGACGAGCCGAGCAACAACCTCGATGCAGGCGCCCGCGCCCAGCTACACCGCCTACTGCGCGACCGGCCGACTCACCGCGGCCTGCTGCTGGTCAGCCACGACCCGGAGTTGCTTGCCCTCGGTTGCCAGCGCCAGGTGACCATGCCGGCGGGACGGACATGACCGAGCTGTTCGGCCTGCCGTTTCTTACCGGGTTGGCGCTGGCCGTGCTGCTGCCGATCGCCGGGGTGTGGTTGCGGCTGCGCGAGGAATGGCTGGCCGCGCTGGCCGTGGCCCATCTCGCCGGCGCAGGGGCCGTGATCGCGCTGGCGCTCTCCCTGCCGTCACTGCCCGGGGCCTTGGTCGCCGCCATGCTGGGCATGCTGGGCCGTCACATCCCCGGCGCCGGCAACTCCGCCTACGGCTGGTTGATCCTGGCCGGCTGGGCAATCACGCTGCTGATCGCGGCCAACAGCCCGTTGGGCGAGACGCTGGCCCGTCAGGTAATCGAGGGGCAACTTTACTTCACGGGCCCAATCGAACTGGGCGCCGCGGTCGTGCTGCTGGGACTGACCCTTGCCCTGCGCCGACGCATCGACCGTTTGGAGCTGGCCACCCGCCTGCTCCCGCCCGCGGATGCGGCCGAGCGATCCCGGCGCCGCCGACTCGCACTCATCACCGACCTGCTGCTCGCCGCCCTGCTGGCCGCCGGCACCCTCTCCATCGGCCTGATGGCCACCTTCGCCCTGGTGTTACTGCCCGCCTGGGCGGCGTTCCGCTGCGCGACCGACTGGCGCCAGGCAAGCCGACTGGCCGTCGGCATCGGAGTGATCGGCTACCTGGCCGCCTTTGCCCTTGCGCTGATGTTCGACCAACCCTTCGCCGCGGTACTGGTCGCCACGCTACT
Organism: Guyparkeria sp. SB14A; assembly: GCF_005096345.1. Lineage (NCBI taxonomy): Bacteria > Pseudomonadati > Pseudomonadota > Gammaproteobacteria > Chromatiales > Thioalkalibacteraceae > Guyparkeria > Guyparkeria sp. SB14A. The sequence continues at coordinate 70,507 of NZ_SWAW01000007.1, forward strand.
GGTATTGGCCAGCGCGGTCCGCCAGCTCGCGCCCCGGGGCCGGTAAAGTCCACTGAACTGCCCGCGTGCTACGCTTGCCGGCGATGCACGCAGGAGGGGCCGCATGAACCAGCCACCACGGACACCGGACGACGACCAAGGCGCATCGCCAGCCCACGTGCCTGAGCCGAAACGGGGCGTCGGCTGCCTGGGCGTGAGCCTCATTGTCGTCGGCACGATGGTCGTCACGCTCGCCCTGGGCGCGGTCGCGGTGCGGTATTTCCTGTTCCCGTCACCGTTCGAGCCGGTCGAGCTCGATGCAACCGAACAACAGCGGCTCGACGACAAGCTCGCCGCCATTGGCGTGCAGACCGAACGCACCCCGCCCCCGGCCGGCGATCGGTTCGCAGCCCGCCCGGAGGAGTTCGATGCCCAGGGGCGACTCAAGCCCGAGGCCTACCGCGAGCAGGACGCCCCGCGCGAGGTGCAGTTCGATGAACGCGAGCTCAACGCCATCATCGCCCGCGACCCGGCGATGGCACGGCGCCTGGCAATCGACCTCTCCGAGGACCTGGTCAGCGTCAAGCTCCTGGTGCCGCTGCCGCCGGACTTCCCGATCATGGGCGGACAGACGCTGCGCCTGAATGCCGGCGCGGAGGTGCGACAAGTGCCGACACCGAACGGATCGCGACTGGCGGTGGTCGTGACCGGCGTGAGCCTGTGGGGCGTGCCGCTACCCAACGCCTGGATCGGTGGGCTCAAGGGCGTCGAACTGGTCGCGGAATTCGGGGGCCAACCGGGCTTTTGGCAGTCGCTTGCCGACGGGGTCGAGTCCGTCCAGGTCGAGGAAGGCCAGCTCGTGTTCCGGCTGGCCGAATGACGATCACCCACTACCCGAATACACAGGAGGCACGCGCATGAAAACCGCCCTGATCACCGGCACCAACCGAGGCATCGGCCTGGAACTGGCCCGCCAGCTGCTCGAGGACGGCTGGCGCGTACACGCCACCGCGCGCGATCCGAAGGGATCGGCCGAGCTCAAGGCGCTGGCCGTCGACCATCCGGACACCCTGCAACTGCATGCCCTGGACGTCGGGAATGCCGAGGCCATCCGGGCGCTGTCCGATCGACTGGCGGACGAATCGATCGACTGGCTGATCAACAATGCCGGCATCTACGGCCCGCGCGGCGTGGCCTTCGGTAACGTCCAGGACGTCGAGGCCTGGCTGGAGGTGTTCCGCATCAACAGCATCGCCCCGATGCTGATCATGCAGGCCTTCGTCGAGCAGGTGGCGCGCAGCGGCGAGAAGAAGATCGGCATCCTGTCGAGCAAGGTCGGCTCCATGGGCGACAACGGCTCGGGCGGCGGTTACATCTATCGTTCGAGCAAGGCGGCGGTCAACGCGGTGATAAAGAGCGCCTCGATCGACCTCGAACCGCTCGGCATCAACGTCGTCGCCCTGCACCCGGGCTGGGTGCTGACCGACATGGGCGGCCCCCACGCCGAGATCACCACCGCCCAGAGCGCCGCGGGGCTACGTCGCAACATGGCCGGCCTGACCGAGGCCGACCGGGGTCGGTTCATCGACATCGACGGCACCACGATCCCCTGGTAACGGCAGCGGCCAGGCTCGCGACGGGCAGGCTTGTTGGCGCAAACGGGAATCGTTATCATTCCAATCCCATGCCGCTCAACGCACGCGCTCGCCCAGAACCAACCGGGAGGCCACCACCATGCAGCTGTTGCACCACTGTGGGGAAAAGGCCGATCAGATCGTGGTCGCCTCGCCCGACGGGGACCGGGAGATCGCCCGGTTTCGCTATGCCGAACTCGACCGTTTCATTGCCGAGGGCAAGCTGTCCACCGCCGCGCTGTTCGACCGGCGCCCGTCGGGCCAGGCCGCACTCTGCCGTCAGCTTGCCCTGCTGGCCTGCGCCCGGGAGTGCCGCCACGGCATGGCCTGTCTGGCCACGGACTGCCCCTACCACCCGGCGAGTCCGCGGCCCGTGATTCCGTCGCTCGATAGCCTGCCGACGACATCGCGCCGATCCAGTGCACCATAAAGGGGCTGCCAATCAAGCCAATGCACTGCTACGGTGCATATATTCGGCCATGGTGCGCACCCCTCGCCAACTCCGTCTCTCCACGCGCCAGATCGACCGCAAATCCGAGTCACGAGAGACCGCCTGACAACAACCACTTAGCTCAAACCACCCCGGGCGCACGCCGGGGGCGATGGCCGGCGGAACCCACCCCGGCGCGCTCACCGTAAACAGGCACGGTTTCTGCTTTTCTTGCACCAAGCCGGGCATCGGCGGATCATGTCGGCAGCATGCCGCGCGATCTCACGCCCGCCGCATTCGAGATTCAACGTTCATCGGAGGATTCCATGTCCAACGCGACCAACAAAGTCATGACCATGATGGAAGAACACGGCGTCAAGTTCGTCGACTTCCGCTTCACCGACACGCTGGGCAAGCAGCAGCACGTCACCTACCCGGCCGGCCACATCGATGAAGAAACCTTCGAGGACGGCGTGATGTTCGACGGTTCGTCGATCGCCGGCTGGAAGGGCATCAACGCCTCGGACATGATCCTGATGCCGGACCCGGAATCCGCCAACATCGATCCGTTCTCCGAAGAGCCGACCCTGATCGTGGTCTGCGACATCATCGAGCCGGACACCATGCAGGGCTACAACCGCGACCCGCGCTCGGTCGCCCGTCGCGCCGAGGCCTACATCCAGGCATCGGGCCTGGCCGACGCCGCGCTGTTCGGCCCGGAGAACGAGTTCTTCATCCTCGACGACGTCCGCTGGGGCTCGGACATGTCCGGCTCGTTCGTCAAGATCGATTCCAAGGAAGCCGCCTGGAACGCCGAGCGCGTCTACGAGGACGGCAACATGGGCCACCGCCCGGGCGTCAAGGGCGGCTACTTCCCGGTCCCGCCGGTCGACTCCCTGCACGACATCCGTCAGGCGATGTGCCTGGTGCTCGAGGAAATGGGCCAGAACGTCGAGGTCCATCACCACGAAGTCGCCACCGCCGGCCAGTGCGAGATCGGCGTGGCGTTCAACACGCTGGTCAAGAAGGCCGACGAGGTCCAGGACCTCAAGTACGTGATCCACAACGTCGCGCACGCCTACGGCAAGACCGCCACCTTCATGCCCAAGCCGATCGTCGGCGACAACGGGTCGGGCATGCACGTCCACCAGTCGATGACCAAGGACGGCAAGAACCTGTTCTCGGGTGACGGCTACGCGGGTCTGTCGGAAATGGCGCTGTACTACATCGGCGGCATCATCAAGCACGCCCGCGCCCTGAACGCCTTCTGCAACCCGTCGACCAACAGCTACAAGCGCCTGGTCCCGGGCTTCGAGGCACCGGTCAAGCTGGCCTACTCCAGCCGCAACCGCTCGGCGTCCATCCGGATCCCGTTCGTCTCCAACCCGAAGGCGCGCCGCGTCGAGCTCCGCTTCCCGGACTCCACCGCCAACCCGTACCTGGCCTTCGCGGCGATGCTGATGGCCGGCATCGACGGCATCCAGAACAAGATCCACCCGGGCGAGGCCGCGAGCAAGAACCTCTACGACCTGCCGCCGGAAGAAGAGAAGAACATCCCCGAGGTGGCCTTCTCGCTGGACGAGGCGCTCAAGGCTCTCGACGAGGACCGCGAGTTCCTGACCCGCGGCGACGTCTTCTCCGACGACCTGATCGACGCCTACATCGAGCTCAAGGGCGAGGAAGTCCAGCTGCTGCGGATGACCACGCACCCGGTCGAGTTCGACATGTACTACAGCGTGTAAACGCTGTCGCCGGGCCGGGACCCTCCCCGGCCACCGAACAACGAACGCCCCGCATTGCGGGGCGTTTTTCATGTGGGGCGCGATCATCACCGAGCACGGCGGAAGACTCGGTCTACTTCTTCGGCACGCCCTCGGGACCCAGTTCCTCCTTCATCCGCTTCTGGAATTCCTTGATCTGCTCACGGGCCTCCTGCTCGCTGACGCCGTAACGTGACTGGATCTTGCCGATCAGCTCGTCCTTCTTGCCCTCGAGCACCGCGAACTCGTCACCGGTGATCTTGCCCCAGTATTCCTCGGCATATCCGATGAACGAACGCCAGTTGCCTGCGATGTGATCCCACTTCATTACGGAACTCCTGTGCGGTTTTGCCCTCTTCATTGTAGGCAATCGCCAACGCCCTGCTTACCTGAATGCGAAGCAATGTCAGGCCGGGTTACAATGACCGTAGTTAATGATCAGCCCTATTAATGACATCAGAAATCAGAGAGACCGCCATGCCGCCCGAGGCCCTTTTCCGAGCCCTTGGTGACACCACCCGCTTGCGCTGCCTCATGCTACTGCTGCGCGAAGGCGAGCTGTGTGTCTGCGAACTGACCGAGGCGCTGGCGCTGAGCCAGCCGAAGATCTCCAGGCACCTGGCGCACCTGCGCGACGCCGGGATCACCGACGTGCGACGTGACGGGACCTGGGTGTTCTACCGCGTTGCCGAGAACCTGCCCAGCTGGGCCCGCGCCGTGCTCAAGGCGACCTTCGACGGCAACGCGACCGGCGAGACCTTTGTCGAGGATCTCGACCGACTGAAAAAGATGGTCGGCCGGCCGGCACGGGGCTAATCACATCCCATCGAGACGAGCCGTTGAGATAAGCTGGTTGGCCAATCGATGAAAGGGCAATCCGCATGGCAGGCCAGGCCAATCCCGCACTCCGCCACCTCGGCGTGATGACGTTACTCGAAGGTAGCTCGCTAATCGCCCTGGTCGCGATCGCCATGCCGTTGAAATACATGGCCGACCTACCGGAGGCCGTGAGCGTCGTGGGCCCGGTTCACGGGGTGCTCTTCCTCTGGACCATGGCCGTGCTGGCGATCACGCTCTACCGGCGACTGCTGCCCATCCCCCACGGGGCCGTGGTCGCGATCGCCGCATTCATCCCCTTCGGCGGGCTGTTCTCGCACCACCTGGTCAGACGTCGCCTCGCTGAGGGCAACTGACCATCCAACAAAAAGGCCGGACCGGGGCCACCCCCGTCCGGCCTTTTACGCTTTGCGCGCCCGGGACGATCAGGAGGAACGCAGCTCGACCGGGATGGGAAAGACCATGTTCTCGACCACGGTCGGCTCGCGCTCCTCTAGCGTGGCGTCGCACTCGAGCTTGAGCCGCTCGATCACCTGACCCACGAGGATCTCCGGGGCCGAGGCGCCGGCCGTGACGCCCACGCGACTGCAATCGCCGAACCAGGATGGGTCGATGTCCTCCGCCCCATCGATCAGGTGGGCGGGCGTGCCCGCCTGTTCGGCCAGCTCGCGCAGGCGATTGGAGTTGGAGCTGGTCTTCGAACCGACCACCAGCACCACGTCGCAGCTCTCGGCCAGTTCGCGCACGGCGTCCTGACGGTTCTGCGTGGCGTAGCAGATGTCGTCCTTGCGCGGCCCCTCGATGTGGGGGAGGCGCTCCTGCAGCGCGCCGATGATCGCGCGGGTCTCGTCGACCGAGAGCGTGGTCTGGGTCGCCCAGGCCACGCCCTTGGGGTTGTCCACCTCGAGCGTCTCGACGTCGGCGATCTTCTCCACCAGGTGGATCTGCCCGCCGGAGGCCGGGTCGAAGTGGCCCATGGTGCCCTCGACCTCCGGGTGCCCGGCATGACCGATCAGCACCACGTCACGCCCGGCACGCGCATGGCGAGCGACCTCCATGTGCACCTTGGTGACCAGCGGGCAGGTGGCATCGAAAACGGTCAGCCCGCGTTCGGCGGCCGTGTCCTGGATCGCCTTTGACACCCCGTGGGCAGAGAAGATCAGGGTCGCGCCGTCCGGCACGTCCGCCAGCTCCTCGATGAAGATCGCGCCCTTGTCGCGCAGGTTGTCGACGATGTAGCGGTTGTGGACGATCTCGTGGCGCACGTAGATGGGCGCGCCGAAGGAGTCGAGTGCCCGGTCGACGATCTCGACCGCGCGGTCGACGCCGGCGCAGAAGCCGCGCGGGTTGGCAAGCTGGATCTTCATGGCGCCTCTCCCTGCAGTGCGGGTGAATCGGCGGGTGCGGCCTGTCCGTCGACGGCCAGCACCTGGACGATCAACTGGATGTTCTGCCCGGCCAGCGGGTGATTGAAATCCACGGTCACGGCGTCCTCGGTGACGGCGGTGATCGTGCCCGGCACCGATTCGCCGTTGGGCAGATCGAACTCGACCACCAGCTGCGGCTCGAGGTTCATGTCCTCGGGGAACCGGCCGCGCGGCATGGTGTGCACGTTGCTCGGGTCGGGCATGCCGAAGGCGTACTGCGGGGTGAGCAGGATGCGGGTGTACTCGCCCAGCGGCAGGCCGATCAGTGCCTCCTCGAGACGCGGCTCGAAGGCCCCGCTGCCCAGCTTCACGGAAAACGGATCGGTGTCGAAACTGCTGTCGACCACCCGGTCGTCGGGCAGGCGGATCTCGTAATGAATGGTCACCTCGGAGTCCTTTCCGATGGTCGGCAGGTCGGACTTGGCGTCACTCATCGGATGCGCTCTCCCGGTCGACGGGCCGCAACTCGGCCCAGATGATCAGTGCCACGCCGATGGTAATGGCCGCATCGGCGATATTGAAGGCCGGCCAGTGCCAGCCGGCGACGTGGAAATCGAGGAAGTCGACCACGTGGCCATAGAGCACCCGGTCGATCACGTTGCCCACCGCCCCGCCGATCACCAGTGTGATCCCGGCCTGGATACGCCGGTCGCGGATCGCGACGAACGCCAGCCAGCCCAGCAGGACCGCCGTGATCACCACCGCCAGAAAGACGAAGAACCAGCGCTGCCAACCGTCGTGTTCGGCAAGGAACGAGAACGCCGCGCCGGTGTTGTACAGCAGGGTGAAATCGAAGAAGGGCAGGATCTCCACCGGCCGGGCGTACTCGAGCCCGGCCAGGGCCGCCCACTTGGTCAGCTGGTCGACGACCAGCACCCCGAAGGACAACCACAGCCAGCGCAGGTTCGCCTTGTCCATCCTCATGCCCGCCCCCCGTGGGAGCGAGCCTCGCTCGCGAAGGCGGCGCCAGCCGCCGCCCCCGTTCGGGCCTGGCAACGCGCCGAGGCCGGGACACGCGCCTGACGGCGCGTTTCGCTTGCAGGGCAAGACCGTAGGAGCGCCTTCAGGCGCGACACCTCGCCGTGGCCACCATTAGGGAAACTCTGCACGATTCGATGGTATCTCTGGCTCGCGGGTTTGTCCGCAATCAAGGCGCCGGACCGAAGACGGGCTCGTTGCCCGTCGAGGGACGGCAACGCCGAGTGCGGGCAAACCCGCGAGCCCCGTCCGGGCGGGCCTCCAAGGGCCCATCTGCGGCGTTGCAGCCCTTGTAAAGGGCGACGGCCCTTCACGGCGGACGGCGCCTTGCATCTGGGCCCTTGGAGGTCCCGCAGAGACGTCATCGAATCGTGCAGAGTTTCCTTAGGCATCGCGGCTAAAGCCGCTCCTACCGGCAGCGTTGAGATGGGAGCCATCACGCCCTCAGACAAAACGCCGGGTTTCCCCGTCGCCCTCGATGTTCTCGATGCAGCGTCCGCAGAGCGTGGGATGCGCGGCGTGCGTGCCGACATCGGGTCGGAAGTGCCAGCAGCGCTCGCACTTCTCGGCGTCCATCGGCGCGATGCGTACGGCGATCTCGCCCACGCCCTCGATGGACTCGGCCTCGACGCCCGCGGGCTTGTCGGCCAGCGGACGGACGGTGGCCTCGGAGACGATCAGCAGGAAACGCAGCTCGTCGCCCAGCTCGGCCAGGCGCCCGGCGACGGTCTCGTCCGCCCAGATCTCAACGTTGGCCGAGAGGTTGGCCTTGATGCGCTTCTCGTTGCGCGCGGCCTCGGCGTGGCGGTTGACCGTGTCCCGAATGGCGATGACGTCGTCCCAGAAACCGCGCTGGGTCACGGCGCCGCGACCGTCGTGGAGCAGCGGCTCCAGCCCCTCGACGTGGGTAGCCATGAACACGCTCTCCTCGCGTCCGGCGACCGCCGGCAGATGCTCCCAGAGTTCCTCGGCGGTGAACGACAGCACCGGGGCAATCCAGCGCACTAGCGCCTCGACGGTGCGCCACATGGCGGTCTGCGCCGAGCGGCGCATGGGGGCATCGGTCTGGCCGGTGTAGATGCGGTCCTTGACGATGTCGAGGTAGAACGCGCCCAGCTCGATCGAGCAGAAGTGGTGGATGCGCGCGATCGTCTGGTGGAACTGGTAGGCGTCGAAGCCGTCGCGTACTTCGCGATTAAGACGCGCGGCGCTGTCGACCAGCCAGGCGTCCAGCGCCAGCAGGTCCTCGTCGGCCACGGCATCCCTGTTCGGGTCGAAACCGTCAATGTTCGCCAGCAGGAACCGCGCGGTGTTGCGGATGCGGCGGTAGGCATCGGCCGTGCGCTTGAGTATCTCCTTGGAGACGGTCATCTCGCCGGAGAAGTCGGTGGAGGCGACCCACAGACGCAGCGGGTCGGCGCCCATCTGGTCGATCACCTCCTGCGGCGCGATGACGTTGCCCAGCGACTTCGACATCTTGCGACCGTTGGCGTCCACCGTGAAACCGTGGGTGAGCACGCCGCGGTACGGGGCCTGCTCGCGCAGCGCGGTGGCGGTGAGCAGGGAGGACTGGAACCAGCCGCGGTGCTGGTCGGAACCCTCGAGGTACAGGTCCGCCGGCCAGGTCAGCTCCTCGCGGCGGTCGAGCACGGCCCAGTGGGTCACGCCCGAGTCGAACCACACGTCGAGCGTGTCGACGACCTTCTCGTACTCGGCCGCGTCCGCGCCGATCAGCTCGGCGGCATCCAGATCGAACCACCAGTCGACGCCGTGCTGCTCGACCTGCTCGGCGACCTGCCGCATCAGCTCGGCGGAGTCCGGGTGGGCGTGACCGGTCTGCTTGTGGGCGAACAGCGCGATCGGCACGCCCCAGAAACGCTGGCGCGAGATGCACCAGTCAGGACGGTTCTCGACCATGCCCTCGATGCGCGCCCGCCCCCAGTCCGGGGTGAATTCAACGTTTTCCAGCGCCTTGATCGCGTCATCGCGCAGGTGCTGTTGGGTCATCGAGACGAACCACTGGTGCGTGGCGCGGAAGATCAGCGGGGTCTTGTGCCGCCAGCAGTGCGGGTAGCTGTGCTCGAATTTCGAGTGCGCCAGCAGGCGACCGTCGGCCTCGAGCCGCGCGAGGACCGCCTTGCCGCCGGCCTTGAGATCCATGCCGCCCACGAGCGGCGTGTCGGCGAAAAAGCGCCCCTCGCCGTCGACCGGGTTGTCTACGGCCAAGTGGTAGCGCTTGCCGACCGCGAAGTCCTCTTCGCCGTGCGCCGGGGCGGTGTGCACGAGCCCCGTACCGGCATCCAGCGTAACGTGCTCGCCCAGGATCACCGGCACGCGGCGCTCGAGGAACGGGTGCGCCAGCTCCTGGCCCTCCAGGGCGACGCCGGTGCATTCGCCCAACACGCGCGGCGACTCGGCACCCATGCGTGCCAGCGCCGCCTCGGCCAGGCCCTCGGCCAGCACCAGGCGACGACCGTCGACTTCGATCAGCTGGTAGCTTAGCTCGGCGTTGACCGCCACGGCCTGGTTGGCCGGCAGCGTCCACGGGGTGGTGGTCCAGATGACCAGGTCCACCGGCGCGTCGCCTTCCACGCCGAAGGCGCGGTTGACCGCCGCCGGGTCGACCGCCGCGAAGGCCACATCAATCTGGTCGGAGGTCTTGTCCTGGTACTCCACCTCGGCCTCGGCCAGCGCCGAGCCGCAGTCGACGCACCAATGCACCGGCTTTTCGCCGCGGTGCAGGTGGCCGCGCTCGATAATGCCCGCCAGCGCGCGCAGGGTGTCGGCCTCGAAGGCGAAGTCCATCGAGCGGTAGGGGTTATCCCAGTCGCCCATGACGCCCAGGCGGATGAAGTCCTCGCGCTGACGGTCGATCTGGCTGGCCGCGTAGTCGCGGCAGGCCTGGCGGAAGGCACGCTCGTCGAGCTTGACGCCCGGCTTGCCGTGCTCGCGCTCGACCACCAGTTCGATCGGCAGACCGTGGCAGTCCCAGCCCGGCACGTAAGGCGTATCGAAGCCCTCCAGCAGGCGCGTCTTGTTGATGATGTCCTTGAGGATCTTGTTGACCGCGTGGCCAATGTGGATGTCGCCGTTGGCATACGGCGGGCCGTCGTGCAGCACGAATGTCGGCCGCCCGGCGGCGTGCTCGCGCACCGCGCGATAGAGATCACGCTCCCGCCATTGCGTCAGCCGCTCGGGCTCGCGCTTGGGCAGGTTGCCGCGCATGGGGAAGTCGGTCTGGGGAAGGTTGAGCGTCGATTTGTAATCGGTCACGGTTGGGCCACGTCAGTTCAGTTCGCCGAAGGACTGCAAACCGCTGATTGTAACAGGCAACCCCGCGCCGCCGCTCACTCGCGTTGCTCGTGTAAATCGAGACCCACGCCCGACTTACAAGTCGGGACACGCGCCATCGAGATCGACCGACTGCAAGCGAACCCGACCACTCGCCGAAATCACGAGTTCTCGGGCATTCGGCGCGAGGTCCGCCTCGGCGCATACCCGCAATCGTCCGGCCCCGAACGCCCCGCTGACGCGCTCGGCATGCCCCATCGGCACGTACACCAGGGCCGTTCGCAGGGGGCCATTGGCGTCAAGGCGCACGGTGTCGCTCAAGGCCGGCACCCGACCGTGGCGCAGGATGCGCTCGTCGGCCTCGATATCGCCGCTATGGTCGGCGTCTTCAAACACCATCCAATGACCCACCGACCAATCACCCGTGCAGCCCGCGCCGGGCGTCCCGGCACAGAGCGATACCGGGCGCCCCTTGGTGACGGCCGACTGCCTGGCCGCCATCAGCGCCCCACGGGCGGCATTGGTCGCTGTCGCCAGCTGGTTCTGGGTGATCATTGAGGAGAATGCGGGGATGGCGATCGAAAGCAGCGCCGCCATGACGGCCACCCCCACGATCAGCTCGATCAACGAGAACCCCCGCCTGGACGCGGGGGATAAACGGCAAGAACGCCCCGATCTTCCGGCCCATACAGCGTGGGCCACACGCTCGTCCTTGAGCATGGACACACCTCCTTGTCGTCACTCCAGGCCAGCCTTCCTTGGCCAGCCTAATGGTCGAAATCAGCCACAACGGGCTTAGGCGATCGTCAGCAAACTACCAGCAGATGTCCACGTCATCGGCCGCACCGCGAGTGCCGGCCTGGTCGAGGGTCAGCGTCCCGCAGTCGTCACGATTGGCCTGAGTTCCTTGCGGAACGGCCTGTATGACGAAGGTTGATCTTGTCGGCTCGTTGGCGGCAAACGAGTAGTTGTAGTCTGCGCCTGTATTGTCGTTCGAAGCACAATCGAGCGCAGGCAAGCTGACCGCCGTGCCGCCACTGTCCTCGTCATAGCGGAGGTTGGTGGTGTAAAAGCGCTCCATGAAGCTGGCGTACTCCGACAGGCAGCCGGCCGCAGCGGCGCGCTTGGTCTTGACCACCGAGTCGACATACGACGGATAGGCGATCGCCGCGATAATGCCGACGATCGCGACCACGATCATCAGCTCGATCAGGGTGAACCCTCGGCCGCGCCGAGCGGAATCCGACCCCGGTGAACCCGTCACTGTGCTCATCCGCGTCTCCATGATTTAGTCAAAGATGATTTCGCGCCAGGAGCTACGCTGCCCTGAGCTGCCGCCGCCCGCGGCCTCGATCGAGGCCGTGCTGCCATCGTCGAAGCTCACCAGCATGGTGTTGCCGACGAAAATCGGCGCATTGGGCAGTCGGTTGAAACCCAGGGCCCCAGCGGCAAATGTCTGGCCATTGACCTCGAGCACATCGTCACCATCGACCACACCATCGCCATTCAGGTCGACAAAGGGCTGATCGACATTCGTACCGTCGAACGGGTCAATGCCCATGATGAAACCGCGTCCAGACGGGTTACACACATCCACCGCCTCGGGAATCAACGACGTCCCGACGAGCACCTCCCCCTGGAACTGGTTGGGCAGCACCATCCGTTCCCCTTCCAGCTGACCATCCGGTGGCACCAGATCGATGTACCACCCGGATTTTCCGTCCATATCGTCAGCCGTGCCTTGGCTAAAGGCTCTTGCGGTGAAATCGCCGCTAATCTCTTCGGCAACTATGTCACGCTCAACCAATACCGAGCGGTCATCGCCACTGGAAACCGGCAGATCAGCATCGCCGGACTCCACGATCAACCCGTACCAGGTCTGGAGGGATTGATCGTTTAGGTCAGCTTGCGAGAGATACTTGCCCGTACCAAAGAAGGCCCACAGGTTGCTGGTGCTCGGATCCTTGCCCAGCAGCAACCCCGCGGTGATCGGTTGAGCCGACCCATCCTCTCTCGTGGCCTGATACACCGCCTCCCCGTTGCTCGTGGAGGACGTCAGGTCGAATCGCCAAACCCAACCGTTCAGATCACCGGCATAGGCAACATCCTGGATACCATCCGGGCTGTCCGTGTAATCGAATGTCGCGGGCGCCGCCAGACCATTACCGGTCACACCATCGTTGGTTGTGTGGACGTCGAGCGCCCCCGTTCCCACATCGAATTGCAGCAATGCCGCACTGTCGTTGGCACTGTTGTAGCCATTGCCGATCAACACCGACCACTCGCCGTTGCCGGTCTGGACGACTAGCGGTTTACCAATCATCTGACCGATATAGTCCGCGTTGGCACCGCCATCGCCCGCAGAGCGCTCCCAGAGGAAGCGGATATCGGCCGGATCCGTGATATCAAGCGCATACACCGCTTTTGCTTCACCACGCCCCGTGGTGCCCACAAGAACGGTTCGCCACTGCACATCGTTGCCGTTGGTATAGGGCAGGTCGATGTAGACATCCGCTACGGTCAATTCACCGTCATTGAAATACTGATGACCCGGGTTCGCCCCATAATCCGAGTCAGCCAACTTCTTAATGTCCGATTCAATCACCGCGCCCGGGAGGTAGGCATAAAGCTCCGCGCCGGTCAGTGCGTCGAAGGCATGCAGCATGCCGTCGTTGGCTGCCACGTACACCACGGGCTCGCGGGTATTGTCCCCGCCTTCCGGGTCCTGCCCTTGGTTGTCGTTGTCTCCCTCGGGATCCTCGGCAAATGCCGCGTACTCATCCACCCCGTCGAATGATCGGGCGGTATACAGATTTGGATTCGGCTGCCCCACATAAACCGGCTGCGAGTTAACAATATCGCCGAGCGCAGTGCTCCGATCCCGATAATTGCCACCGTTTGTCTCGGCGTTCGTGGTGTCGCCCCGCAAGAAGTCGACGATCGCCTCCTGCTCGGCTGTCGAATCGCCCAAGGCTGCCTGTTGACTGTCGGAAAGACTTCCGACATCACTCGCCAAGAATTCACGATATTGGGGATCGTTGTTGCCGAGGTTCCCGTCATCGGTAGCGAAGGTATAAATCGAGCGCCCATCGGGACAGACCTCGCCGGCTGAAGCCGAGCACGCATCGGCCGGGGCCGCCAGAAGATTCTCGGCCGCCGACCAATCCGGAGATGAAGCAATCTGCTTGGTGTTTGGGTCCACCGAATACGCTTTCAGGTCCCCCACCCAACTGCCGGTGAAGTAGTTTGCCTGATAGGTAACTGTTCCAGTCTCCAGGCGCGTGGAGTTTGCCGCCAAGCTTGCCCCCGTGCCAACCCGCTCGGCGGCTCGCCCAACGGCATCGGAAATTGCAGCGGAGAATGCCTGCGGCGTCTTGGTCGAATAAAACCCGCCATGGCCATTAACCGCAGCATGCAACATGTCGGCGATATTATTGATACTGCCTGAGCTCGGCTGCGGCCACTCGAAACCACTAATCGGATCCCCGCCATTAGCCCAGTCGAACACTGCTTCTGAATCAATCGGGTCGCCGTCAGCATCCAGCGCGTCATAACCAAGGCCAACGGAGAACGTGGTCATGTGCTGCCAGAAGGCGGGATCCTCATCAGTCGTCGGCACCTCATTGTCCACGCTCGTACGAAGGTCGTTCTTCCAGTAGTACATCGCCACGTCGGCGAGAGTGTTGCTGTAGCTGTAGGAGTGACTAAAGGGCGCGATGGCCTCATAGCTGTATTCACGTCCATTAGGACCCGTGATCGTTGGCCCGTCGGCATTGTCGGCGTCACCGACATCCGGATCAGGGGCACCCACTTCGTTCCAGAAACCATCCGATGTCAGGATGGTGTACGACTGTCGGCAGGCATACTCCTGAGACACGTCGTCCCCATCGAGGCTCGACCAAGGCTGCCCGGTGCGGTAATACTCGCCGGCCGCCTCGAGGGTCTCGCGCAGGGGTGTATTTCGGTCTCCCTCCGCATCGATCAGCCATTCCCAGAACTGCGCCTTGCGGGTGCCGGCCGAACCATCACCCCAAGCCGCGACCCCGGCAAGTTCATTGTTGCCCTGCGTGTCTGTGGAGAAACCGTAGCGACAACTCTCGCTAAATACGTTACCGCACTGGCCGGAAGTGATCCCGCGAATATACTCGGCCGAATTGCCATTGATTGAACCGAACCCGACACGGAATTCTTCACTCACATCGGCAAAGCCATTCATCAGACCGCTCTTGGCCGCAAGCATGCGAGTGCGGTAATAACCGAACCAGTTGCCGACGTTCTGCTGCGTTGTGGCGTCGTCGACACAGCTGGATTGCGCGTCCAGGGGCAAGTCGCCACAATTGGTCGCGACATAGTGTTCGTCATAACCGCCGCTACCATCGGGGGTCGTATAAACGAAAGCAACCCCGTTGGACTCGTAGTAGTAAGGGCTGTTTCCGTAGTCCGGAAGTAAGGTGTAGTCGGCCTCATACGTATAGGAATAACAGGCCCCGAAAAACACTTCACTCTGAGTGGTTCCGTCCGGACAGAAGGCGCGAAAGAACGGGAAGCTCACGTTCGCGTAGCCACCCGTCGAGTAATAGCGCGTCACGTCCGTCGTAGAAGACGAGTTGTCGAAACCATCCAGCGGCAGGTCAGGAAATGTCGTGATATTGGCGTAGTTGGTGCCATCCGGCTTCACCGGCGGCTCATAGGTCACGTTGCCGTCGTAATAGATGTAGTTGACCGACGCACTCTGCATGCCCTGGTCGGAGGTATCGTCGAGGTACCCGGCGTCCGGCATGTACTCGCGTGCCATCGAGCCCGAATCATCGAGAAGCAACATCACATTTGGCGGCAGCGTTTGTTGAACAACCAGTGGCGTTTGGTTGATGGTGACGCCCAGCGCCTGACTACCCCAAAACAGGCAAGAAACAAAACCTGCCGCGACAAAGCCTCTTGCGGCACGTCGATGAGCACGCAACGGGTTCAACACACTCAGATGGCGCGATGAAATGTTCATGCGATGACCTCCTAGCCCCTAACCCAAGTCTGCAGAACCACGATGGCCCGGTCAGGCGCTGCTGACGGGTCAGCGCTACGCGCGGTGACCCGATAGAAATTGATGGTAGTGCTCGTCCCCTGCGCGCCGTACTGGCTCGCCGCCCCACTGAGGTTTACGCCAGTGTTCGATGTCGGGTCCGGCCAGAGCCCCATGTTCTCCACAACGTACTGCGGCTGGGCCGCCGCAAGGGAGCCGGCATCGAACTCATCCGAGCCGGTTCCCACCGAAACCGTCTGCCACGGCACGCTGTTACCTGACGGGATGGCCTCGCAGGTCACGCCACCCAGCGAACAGTCATGCCATATGTCTGCCGTCGTGTCGGCAATACGCCGCTCGGCAATACGCAATGCGGCCTCGGCTGCTTGGAAGGCGACATCCCGATCCTGCAGGTTGCTCGACATCTTTTCTTGCAGCGTGGTACCGCGCATTGACGCCAGGCCCACAAGCGTAATGGCCAGCAGAAGCACCAGCGCGATGACCAGGGCGATGCCAGATTGTTGGTTCTTCAACGTGATCATCTTTGTCACTCCACCCGGTTCCGCACCGTGACCGTGGTTGCCAGGGTGCGGGTGAGCACCTGCTGATCCGTACCCGCTCGCTCCATCTCACTCTGAATGGTCAAAGCCACTCTCGCGGCGTCGACCAGTGACCAATCGGAAACCGCGTCGGCATCCTCGAATGCGCTACCGCCCTCACTGAGGTAGGTAACCTGCATGTCTGTCACGTTGCGCACCATTTCGGTGGCCACTCCGGTCGGAGTGCCACCCTGATTCTCGAGTGAAATCCGATACAGCGATCGCCCTCCCACCGGGTTGTTTCCGATATACCAGGCGGTCGAGGAAAGCTTGGCGATCTGAGAATTCTGGCCAAACTCGTAGCTGTTGCCGACCGCGGAGCATTGGGTGGGGAACCCGAGCCCCTTGGAGCAGTTGCCTGGGGTGCCCGTGCCGGTGTTGTGCACCACTGTCACGTTGCTGCTGTTGTAGTTGGTGATCTGCATGACAGCAGCATGATCAGGGTCACAAACCACAACGATGTCACCATCATCAAAGTTGGTAGTGGCTTCGTTGATCTTGAATTGGGCCGACGTGGGTTGATGACTCTCAACACTGAATCCACTGCCCTCGATGCCCACCAGCTGGAATGAGTCCGTGCCGGAAACGCGCTCGGCCTCGCCTGTGCCGGTGGTTACCGCCGGGTCGGTCTCATCACCGTCGTAACCGACGATGGAATTGGAGAAATCGGCAAACCAATCGGTCGCGGAGCCACCACTCGGCCCGTTGTTCAGCACGTTGGCTATGCGATTGAGATTGCCGCAACCAGTCAACCCCGCCATTCGGATGTCACGCGCAAGGAATTCGAAGGCCGTTCGGCTGTGATCCTGGACCTGACTCAAGGCTTCATTGGTTCGATACGACTGCTTGTTGGCAATGAACACGCTGATCACCCCACCGATGATGACCAGGCCCAGCACCATGGCGATCATCAGTTCGACAAGCGTGAACCCACCGATCTTCTGGCGCATCTCATGGAGTCGATGCCCCTGCCTCCGTGTTCCTTTCATAGTCTTGCCCTTGTCACGACTTCCTGCGTATCACTGCCGCCCGACGCCTTCGCGTCGTCAAAGACAATGGTGATCTCACAGATGCCGTTGCCATCACAATCCACCTCGCCGGAGGCCCCGTCTCCGAGAGCAGCGAGCCCGTCGGGGGGATTTAATCCCGAACCTTCACACCAGCGGTGAAGCTGCCCACTGGCCAAGCTGCTCCCCGCGCCAGGGCAACTACCAACCGTGTACGTACCGTCATAGTCTCCTGTCAGAGCGCTCCCTCGATCAGCACGCATCGCGTCAAGAATCGAGTACGTGGCAATCGTGGCTTGCGTCCTCGCCATAGCACTGTTGTTGTTTGATAACGCCTTGGTTTGAAGGGCTGCCATGCCAAGAAAGCCAATCGAGAGCACCAACACGGCGATCAGTATTTCGATGAGACCGACACCGGATTGGCTGCGTCTGTGATGAATGTTCGTATTCATTTTTAGTTACATGCCGCGTCAGGTTGGGATGTCACCGTCGTACCAGAAATCATGCGAACGCAGCGGTGATTCTCGCCCGGCAAGTCCGGCGCACTGATGTCCGCCACAAGCCCGGTAACCGGGGAGTTGCCGTTCGCCAATCTCCCGATGCCGCTGGCACCGAAGCGCAGAGTTTGCGAGCCGCCCAAACTCACACTATCCGGAATTTCCAACGCGGCTCTTACCACGGTGACGGTCGTGGTTCCCGACTGGTAGGCACGCACTTCACCTAGCCGATTCCCGCAGTTGTTCGTCAGTGCCGTGCCGTCATTCGCGTTCTCACCACAAACAACGACACCCGCATTCCGCTTGATCGCCTCCGAGCGAGCCATATTCACGGCCGTCACCCATTCGTTCGTCACCGTGGTCAATTCGTTGGAAAGGATCAGGTTGCGAAAGCTAGGGATCGCGATCGTCAAAAGCACGGCTGCCACGGCAATCGTGACCATCAGCTCGATCAAGCTGAAGCCTGAAGATCGACTACACAGTCGTTGCGGAGCGCGTATTCGTGTCATGCGGTTCGATTCCTTTTTCACATATGGATCCAATCATGTCTGAGCGACCGCTTCCAGGGGCCGCGCGACGAAAGGCGGGTCGCGACCGATGAACGGTCAAGGGGTGATGCAAGTCACGTAGAATCACGGCTTAATCAACCCTGTCATCCGATGGATCACTGCTATCGACCGCGTCGTTATCAAGAGACGCCTCCAGGACCCGACCAAAGGTTTTTTACCATGCTCTCGCTCAATCCCTCCGACCAGTCATCGGTAAACCAACTCGTACGAGAAACGGCCCACCGGCATCTGCTGCACGGTGGCACCCAGGCCGCCGATCGCAAGAACGACGGCAGCTGGGTCACCGCCACCGACCACGCGATGCAATCGGATCTGCAGGCGGGCCTGGCCGAACGGTTCCCCGCGCACGGCTTTCTGGGCGAGGAGATGGACCTCGCCGCTCAGGAAGCGGCTTGGCGCGAGTGCCTGGACGGGCGGCCGACATGGGTGGTCGATCCGCTCGACGGCACCAGCAACTTCCGCCTGGGGTTTCCGGTGTTCTCGGTGACAGTCGCTTTGCTGGTCGGCGGCAAGACGGTGTTCGGCGTGGTCTTCGATCCCAGTCGGGACGAGTGCTTCCATGCCGCCCGTGGTGACGGTGCCTGGCTGAACGGAGAGCGACTGTCGCTCGTCAACGAACCTAGGCAGGCTCTCAAGAGCTGCCTGGCCACGGTGGACTTCAAGCGCCTGCCTCGCGATGTCGCCACGCATCTGGCCTGCGACCCGCCCTATGCCTCACAGCGATCGATCGGCTCGGTAGCACTCGATTGGTGCTGGGTGGCGGCGCATCGCGTGCAGGTGTACGTGCACGGCAAGCAGAAGTTGTGGGATTACGCCGCCGGGCAGCTGATCCTGCACGAGGCCGGCGGGGCATCCGCCGATCTTGACGGTGAACTCGATTACCTCGACCGGCCGCTCGAGCCATTACCGCGCTCGGCGGTGGCGGCGACGCATGTCGAGTTGCTGGAGGACTGGCTGGGAGAGCTGAGAGCTGAGAGCTGAGAGCTGAGAGCTGAGAGCTGAGAGCTGAGCGAAGGTCTCGGCTTTCGCCCGACGGTCAAGCCCCCCTCCTGCGGCGCACTTCACGAACAAGGCCCGCCCACATAAGGGGAAGGCTGTTGCAAAAAGTCCTTCGTAGGAGCGGCGTTAGCCGCGATGCCTGTCCGGCGCCACGTCGGCGTATCGCGCCTGAAGGCGCTTGTATGTTTACCCCGGCAAGTCAAAAACTGGGCTTGTCGGGGTGGAGGGACAGAAGACGCTTCTGGCTCAAATGAAAGAGCACAGACGGTAGGAGACCTCGTCCCACCCCTCACCTTCA
>NZ_SWAW01000080.1:0-255 GCF_005096345.1 Guyparkeria sp. SB14A
TGAAGAGCTATTGGCGCTACTACCAGCCCGACCACGCCATCGGCGACGCCTACGCCGTGGGCATGCTCACCCAGCTCAACGACGAGCTGTTCACCGAAGGCCTGACCCAGACCGACCGGCGCACCATCGCCGACGGCGACTCCACCGCCTCGGCGTGGGGAGACTGGGCCTTCGCCCCCTTGCGCTTCGAGGGGATGGTCAAGCACAGCATGGCCACCGGCCTGCAGGCGGCGTTCTACAACCGGCGCTGCGCCC
>NZ_SWAW01000081.1:0-254 GCF_005096345.1 Guyparkeria sp. SB14A
CCAAGAACTACGGCCGTGCGGTCTACGAGTGCCTCCGTGGTGGTCTCGACTTCACCAAGGACGACGAGAACATCAACTCTCAGCCGTTCATGCGCTGGCGTGACCGCTTCCTGTTCGTCCAGGAAGCCACCCAGACTGCCGAGAACCAGACCGGCGAGCGCAAGGGTCACTACCTGAACGTCACCGCGCCGACCCCGGAAGAGATGTATAAGCGTGCCGAGTTCGCCAAGGAGATTGGCGCACCGATCATCATG
>NZ_SWAW01000082.1:0-254 GCF_005096345.1 Guyparkeria sp. SB14A
CGAAGTCGGATGGCTCAAGAATCTCGGCGAGCATCAAGACTTGCGCAAAGGGGATGCCGAGGAACTTTCCGATGGAGCGCAGGCGCTTGTGGGAAATCTTCGGCACTTCCCGCGATCCGTTCAGGATAGGATGAGGTAGCTGTAGGTCAGGCCTGACTCTTCAGCCATGCCGTGACGGTCAAGACCAAGCTCTTCGCCTTTTTCAAGAATCGCTCGGGTAAGAGCCGAACCTGGAAGGTATCGCGGCTTGCTTT
>NZ_SWAW01000083.1:0-254 GCF_005096345.1 Guyparkeria sp. SB14A
CGTGATCGCGCTCGAGCGCCCGGTTGAGCGCCTGGTGTACCTGCACGCGGTGCTCGGGCTCGGCCATGTCGATGAAATCGATGATGATGATCCCGCCGAGGTTGCGCAGGCGCAACTGGCGCGCGATGACGCGGCCGCCTCGAGGTTGGTCTTGAAGATGGTCTCCTCGAGGGTCTTGTGACCGACGAACGCGCCGGTATTGACGTCGATGGTGGTCATCGCCTCGGTCTGGTCGATGACGATGTAGCCGCCGG
>NZ_SWAW01000084.1:0-254 GCF_005096345.1 Guyparkeria sp. SB14A
GCGGGACATTGAGCCCTAACCTGATCCAGTCGGAGTTGTTCGGCCATGAAAAGGGCGCGTTCACCGGCGCGACCAAGCGCCGAATCGGCTGGGTGGAGCAGGCCCAGGGCGGGACCCTGTTCCTCGAGAGATCGGCGATCTGCCGCTGGACGTGCAGGTCAACCTGCTGCGATTCCTGCAACAGGGCGAGATCCAGCGCGTCGGCGGGGACGCCACGATCGCCGTCGATGCCCGCATCATTGCCGCCACCCACG
>NZ_SWAW01000085.1:0-254 GCF_005096345.1 Guyparkeria sp. SB14A
CCCGACCGGAATGCTCCGCAGGGCGAGCGCGAGGCAAAAGAACGCACCACCGTAGCCCGCGATTGCCAGTGCGCTCGGTCCTAGCCGAGTAAAGCCATCCGTTGCCTTGAGCGCGTTGGTGGCCACGCCTCGAGAATGATGGCGATGGCCAAATAGGCGTAGGGAGTCATGTCGTCGTCCTACTCGTCGACTCGCTGGTCGGAGAGCATGCCTGCCTAATGGGTCGAATCCGAATTCCTCGAACCCCCGGGGGT
>NZ_SWAW01000086.1:0-254 GCF_005096345.1 Guyparkeria sp. SB14A
TCTGGTCGCCGAGCACCTCGTCGACCTCGTGATTCCAGTGGATCTCGACGTTGCCGTCCTCGGCCTTCTTCATCAGGCGATCGATCAGGATGTCCTCGGCCCGGAAGCGGTCGCGGCGATGCACCACTGCACCTTGGCGGCGATGTTGGACAGGTACAGCGCCTCCTCGACGGCGGTGTTGCCGCCGCCGACCACGGCGACCGTCTGGTTCTTGTAGAAGAAGCCGTCGCAGGTCGCGCAGGCGGACACGCCCT
>NZ_SWAW01000087.1:0-254 GCF_005096345.1 Guyparkeria sp. SB14A
CGGCCACCTGACCCTGGCCGACAACGTGCACGTCACCGGCATGTCGATGGTGACGCGCTCGATTCACCGGCCGGGCATCTACTCGGCCGGCACGCCCCTGGACACCAACGAGCGCTGGCATCGCAATCCGCGCGATTCAAACAACTCGACCGGCTCGCACGCCGGGTCAAGCAACTGGAAAAACAGCTCGGTGAGACGCCGAGCCCTGAGGAAGACTCGTGAGCGAAGACAACACCATGATGGTGCAGGAGATC
>NZ_SWAW01000088.1:0-254 GCF_005096345.1 Guyparkeria sp. SB14A
GGAGGATCGCGGCCTGGGCGGCCTGATCCGCGCGGGGCGTCACTGACCGCCGATCCGGGGAGATCGGTTCGGAGCTTCCCGGGGGCAATTGACTTGGCCCCGGTCGATGCCTATCATGGCGCACCTTGTCACCGGCACGGGCCGAAACCGCTCCGGCGGACGAGGCGCGTTTGCGCGATGACGGCGAACGGAGTGTAGCGCAGTCTGGTAGCGCACCTGGTTTGGGACCAGGTGGTCGGGGGTTCGAATCCCTC
>NZ_SWAW01000089.1:0-254 GCF_005096345.1 Guyparkeria sp. SB14A
GGGCGCAGCGCCGGTTGTAGAACGCCGCCTGCAGGCCGGTGGCCATGCTGTGCTTGACCATCCCCTCGAAGCGCAAGGGGGCGAAGGCCCAGTCTCCCCACGCCGAGGCGGTGGAGTCGCCGTCGGCATGGTGCGCCGGTCGGTCTGGGTCAGGCCTTCGGTGAACAGCTCGTCGTTGAGCTGGGTGAGCATGCCCACGGCGTAGGCGTCGCCGATGGCGTGGTCGGGCTGGTAGTAGCGCCAATAGCTCTTCA
>NZ_SWAW01000008.1:0-4497 GCF_005096345.1 Guyparkeria sp. SB14A
ATGTGCATCGAGGTCTTGCCAAGATCGATACCAAGCGTTTTGATAGACATAGGTCTGTTCCTCCTTCATCGCCGTTCGGTTGTTCCTCCAAACAGCGTAATAGGGTGGGAGCAGGCCATTCCATTAAGAATGCCCACCAATCGGTGGGCATCGTTCCTCAGCGTCAACGAAAACCGAGACGCGGAATCAGGCCGTCGCCACCTCGACACCCCGCTCCTTCTCGGTAAGGCGCTGGTCGGCAAAGATCGTCCGATAGAAGTTGTACGCCATCAGCACGAACCCAACGAGGAAGATCGCCCCACCGAGCGCGCGCACCACGTACGGGATATGCAGGAAGGCGACGGTCTCGACGAAGGTATAGGCCAGGTTGCCGTACTGGTCGAAGGCCCGCAGCATCAGCCCCTGCCCCACGCCGGCGACCCAGAGCGCGACGATGTAGAGCACGATCCCGATGGTCGCGAGCCAGAAGTGGACGAACACGAGCCGCGTGGAATGCAGCGGCTTGCCCCAGAGCCTCGGTACCAGGTGGTAGAACGAGCCGATGGTGATCATCGCCACCCAGCCGAGCGCGCCGGAATGGACGTGGCCGATGGTCCAGTCGGTGTAGTGAGACAGCGCGTTGACCGATTTCAGCGACAGCATCGGCCCCTCGAAGGTGGACATGCCGTAGAACGCCAGCGCGGTGATCAGGAACAGGATGATCGGGTCGGTACGCAGCTTCTCCCAGGCCCCGGAGAGCGTCATGATGCCGTTGATCATCCCGCCCCAGGACGGCAGCAGCAGGAGGATGGAGAACGCGGCGGCGAGCGTGGAGACCCAGTCGGGCAGCGCCGTCCAGTGCAGGTGGTGCGCACCGACCCACATGTACAGGAACGACAGCGCCCAGAAGTGCACGATGGACAGTCGATACGAGTAGACCGGCCGCCCGGCCTGCTTGGGCACGAAGTAGTACATCATGCCGAGAAAGCCGACCGTCAGGATGAAGCCCACCACGTTGTGCCCGTACCACCACTGCGTCATCGCGTCCTGCGTGCCGGAGAACACCGAGTAGGACCCCCACAGCGAGTACGGCACCTGCAGGTTGTTGAACAGGTGCAGGATCGCCGTGGCGAGGATGAAGGCGAGATAGAACCAGTTGGCGACGTAGATGTGCGGCTGGCTGCGCCGCAGGATGGTGCCGAAATAGATCGCGAAGTACGCGGTCCAGGCGATCAGGATCAGCACGTCGATCGCCAGCGGGAACTCCGCGTATTCGCGCGACTGGCTGTGCCCGACGACCAGGCTGGCCACGCCCACGACCAGGATCAGCTGCCACAGCCAGAACAGGGTGTGGTGGACGGAGGAACTGCCCCACAGGCGCGCCTGGCAGGTGCGTTGCACTACGTAGAACGAGGTGGCGATCAGGGCGTTGCCGCCGAAGCCGAAGATCACCAGGTTGGTGTGCACCGGGCGTAGGCGACCGAAGGTGATCTCGGGCACGCCGGCGTTAAGTGCCGGCCAGGCCAGTTCGCTGGCGATGTACACCCCCACCAGCATGCCGATCACGCCCCAGACGATCGAGGCGACGGTAAACCACTTGATCAGGTCGTACTCGTAAACCTCCGCCCCGCCCCTGGCGGCCGGCGCGGCGTTCGTGACTGTCGCCATGGTGACCCCTCCGTTCAAACAACGACTTATTGATTGATAGCAATACCATATAGGTATGTCAAATGCAGGTTTCGGGATGCAGGCGGAAAACCACCCGGTTGCCGCTGGCGCGCGTGGCGATCCCTCACAGGGGATCAGGTGGGCGTGTGGGAGCGAGCCTTGCTCGCGAAAGCCGCTGTGCGGCTGTCTCGCTCTGAGGAAAGCACGTCGGGCACGTCTTTGAGCAGGAATCAAGGGCTGGCAATCCCCGGGCCCCTGTGCCTTGCCTCGTCAGCGCTGGCTTGCCGGGTCGCGCCACAGGGACGTGGCGCCGAGGTTCAGCACGACAGGACGTCGTGTTGAACCGACCCGACAGCAAGGCAGCGCTGACGAGGGAAGCCCGAAGGGCCAAGGCGCCGGGGTGTCCTTGTCTTTGGGTACTTTCTATTGGACAAGCAATAGAAAGTACCTCGGCGTTAGCAACGCGGTGCGATCGAAACCGCCCAGCGAAACAAACGCCCGAAATCGTTCCACCTCCACCAGAAAGCGCGCAACCCCGACACCTCAATCGGGTAGACCCGTCCCAGCAAGTCGGCCATTCGGCCGACGTTGGGCTGAAGCCCAACCTACGGCGCGAGACACACGCCGTTGGCGCGTTTCGCGAGCGGGGCTCGCTCCCACAGCGGGGTACGGGTGGCGCCGCTCGGATGAGAAGCAAGGGTGGATTGCGGGCAGGTGGTCGTCGGTGGGTTTCGCGCCTGACGGCGCTCCTACGGTGGTGGGTGGCGTGGACGGCACGTCGCCGCTCCGGGGCCACCGCCCTGCCCCGGCGGCCCGAATCCGCTAAGGTAGGGTCCGATCCCGGCGAACCCACGATCCGTCACGGACAGACTCGATGAACAAGTTCCAACTCCTGTACGGCCGGCTGCTGGGCGACGTCGGCACGGTCTTCTATCTCTCGGTGCTGATCATCGCCGGCTTCGTCACGGTCGCCGCGCTCTTCCCCGACGACGTCGAGCGGGTCGCCAACCAGGTCCTGGACTACACCGCCAACAAGATGGGCTGGATGTACCTGCTGGCCACCAGCGGGTTCGTGATCTTCATCCTGTTCCTGGGCCTGTCGAAGTTCGGCAACATCCGGCTGGGGCCGGACGAGGAGCCGCCGGAATTCAGCTTCAAGAGCTGGCTGGCCATGATCTTCTCCGGCGGCATGGGCGTCGGCCTGGTGTTCTGGGGCGTGGCCGAGCCGATGATGCACTTCAACGAACCGCCACTGGGGCTCGACGAGCCGCGCACGGCCGAGGCGGCGCAGACGGGCATGCGCTACGCCTTCTTTCACTGGGGGCTGCACCAGTGGGCGAACTTCGCGCTGGTGGGGCTGGCGATCGCCTACATCCGCTTTCGTCACAACGCGCGCGGCCTGATCAGCGAGACCTTCCGGCCGATGCTGGGCAACCGCGTCGACGGCGGCTGGGGCGTGGCGATCGACACCCTCGCGGTGGTCTCGACCATCTTCGGGGTCGCCACCACGCTGGGCCTGGGTGCCTTGCAGATCAACAGCGGGGTGGCGCGCTTCGAGGGCATCGAGTACGGCACCTCGACGCAGATGATGATCATCGCGGGCCTGGGCGTGCTGTTCACCATCTCGGCGATGACACCGCTCAAGGCCGGTATCCGCTACCTGTCGAACCTCAACATGATCATCGCGATCGGGCTGTTCCTGTACGTGATCCTGTTCGGGCCGACGGCGTTCATCTTCCAGGAGTTCACCCAGACGATGGGCGAGTACCTGGGCAATATCGTGCAGATGAGCCTGGTGACCACGCCCTACTCCAGCGAGCACTGGGTCGAGCAGTGGACGATGTTCTACTGGGCCTGGGGGCTGTCGTGGGCGCCGTTCGTGGGCTCGTTCATCGCACGGATCTCGCGCGGGCGGACCATCCGCGAGTTCGTGCTGGGCGTGATGATCGTGCCGGTGGGCCTGAGCATGCTGTGGTTCGCCGCCTTCGGCGGCAGCGCGATCCATCTGGAGCTCTACGAGGCGGCGGGGATTGCCGACGCGGTGGCCCGCGAGGTGCCCGCCGGGCTCTACACCACCCTCGAGCAGATGCCCTGGGGCACCTACGCGGGCCTGGCGGCGATCGCGCTGGTCTGCGTGTTCGTGATCACCTCGGCGGATTCGGCCACCTTCGTGCTGGGCATGTTCACTTCCAAGGGCGTGCTCAACCCGACGCGCTTCGTGCGCGTGCTCTGGGGCCTGCTGCAGCTGTCGATGGCGATCGTGCTGCTGCTCTCCGGCGGACTCGAGGGGCTGCGCACGGTGTCGATCATCGCCGCCTTCCCCTTCATGCTCCTGATGGTGCTGATGGCCTTCGCCCTGCACCGGGATCTCACCCAGGAGTTCTGGCAGCGCGAGGAGAAGGAGCGCCTGATTCGCCAGCGGATCGAGAACCTGCTGCTGCGCGAATCCGAACGCGAGGCCGAGCGTGCCGCGGCCGAGGAGGTCCACCCCTCCGCCCCCGACACGGTCCTCGGCCCGGAGGAACCCCCGCGCGTGGGGCTGGGCGACCACTCGGAGATGCCTGGAGACACACCCAAACCGAACACCGAGCCCACCCCCGGGGGTTCGAGGAATTCGGATTCGACCCATTAGGCAGGCATGCTCTCCGACCAGCGAGTCGACGAGTAGGACGACGACATGACTCCCTACGCCTATTTGGCCATCGCCATCATTCTCGAGGTCGTGGCCACCAACGCGCTCAAGGCAACGGATGGCTTTACTCGGCTAGGACCGAGCGCACTGGCAATCGCGGGCTACGGTGGTGCGTTCTTTTGCCTCGCGCTCGCCCTGCGGAGCATTCCGGTCGGGGG